>CAISGS010000301.1 GCA_903884915.1 uncultured Caulobacteraceae bacterium
GCCCTTTCCCCTCTTGAGGGGGAGAGGGTTGGGAGTGGGGGGTGTTCATCCACGCCCTCTCAGCGAAAGCATGGGTCCAGCGGATCGATTACCGCCTGAGTGAACGGTTCTGGGTCCCCGCCTTCGCGGGGAAGACGGAACTTGAGGCTCAATAGCCCTCGACCAGTTCGTTGCGCTCATCCGGCGTCATGTGGCGCCATTGGCCCTCGGGCAGGTTGCCGAGGTCGAGCGTGCCGATGCGGGTGCGCAAAAGATCGACGACATAGAGTTCGACCAGCTCACACATCCGACGGATCTGACGGTTGCGGCCTTCGCTGAGCACGAAGCGGAGCTGTTGTTCGCCGGTGCGCGTGACCTTGGCTTGCCGCAGTTGACGGCCGTCGAGGGCTAGGCCTCGGCGCAGGAGGTTCAGCTTGCGCTCGGTGATTTCGCCCTCGACCGTGACCTCATATTGCTTGGTCAGGACCGAGTCCGGGCCAATGATCGCTTTGGCCAGAACCCCGTCCTGCGACAGGATCAACAGGCCGCGCGAGTCCTTATCGAGCCGTCCCAAGGCCGGCAGGCTGGCATCGACATCGGGGATGATCGGGTCATCGCCAGAGCCGTCCTTTTCCCACAGGGCTTCGCGGGTCAAAAGACGCGCAGCGGGTATCTGGTCGGCCTCGGGTTGGGCTGAGACAATGCCGATGGGCTTATGGAAAATGATACTCAACTGGGCGCTCAAGGCCCCCTCGGCATCGCTGGCGAGGGTTAAGGTCTGGCCCGGCTCAATCTTGCGGCCAGCATCGGTGACCACCTCGCCATCAATGGAGACTAGGCCTTGCTGGATAAACGCCTCGGCCTCGCGCCGCGAGCAGACGCCGCTCTGTCCGAGCCAGCGATTGATCCGTTGGGGTTCGGGCTCGTTATAGGTACAGGTCCAGGCCATGGGGCGTCCGAGCAGTCGTCAGCGCCTCACGACGCGGGAGCCCTGTCTAGGCCTGCTCTGCCTGAGATGGCAAGGGTGCGGACCTATTCCTCGTCGGGATAGGGGCCAACCCCGCCCTCTGCGATGAACTGATCGATCCGATCGGTCAGGACAGGCAGGGGAACAGAACCCAGCGATAGCACCGTGTCATGGAAGGCGCGGATGTTGAAGCGGCTGCCTAACGCAGCCTCAGCCTTGGCACGGCCCGTCTCTATGGCCATCTGGCCGAGATAGTAGGCCAGAGCCTGTCCGGGCCAGCTGATATAGCGGTCGACCTCGGTATTGACCTCGCGCTCTGACAGGGCCGTGTGGCTGAGCAGATAGGCTTTAGCCTGATCGCGGGTCCAGCCCTTGGAATGGATGCCTGTGTCGACCACCAACCGCGCGGCGCGCCACATCTGATAGCTCAGCATGCCGAACCGGTCATAGGGTGTGTCATACATCCCCATCTCGACGCCCAACTTCTCGCAATAGAGCGCCCAGCCCTCGCCAAAGGCCGAGATATAGGTTTGGCGACGAAAGGCCGGTTGGTCCCTGTTCTCGCTGGCGAGCGGGATTTGGAAGGCGTGACCGGGGGCGGACTCGTGCAGTGTCAAGGCGGTCAGGGCGTAGAGCGGGCGCGACGGCAGGTCATAGGTATTGAGCAGATAGACCCCCGGACCACCGCGACCGGCGGTGTAATAGGGCGCGATCTCGTCCGGCACCGGGGTAATGGCAAAGCGCGACCGAGGAAGGTGTCCAAACCAGCGGTCGGCCCGCCCGTCAAACTGCTTGGCGACCCAAGCGGCACGGTCGAGCAGCGCTTGCGGTGTCGTGACATAGAAACGGGGATCTTTGCGAAGGAAGGCGAGGAAGGCGGGCATGTCGCCTTGAAATCCGGTCTCGCCCATGACGGCCTGCATCTGGGCCGAGATCAGATCGACCTGCTCCAGCCCGATCTTGTGAATTTGATCTGGCGTCAGTCCGACCGTCGCATATTCAAGAATCTTGGCCTGATAATAGTCCTTACCATTGGGAAGGCTTTCGGCGGCGAGGGTCTCAGTGGCCTTGGGCAGATAGTCGTCTTTCAGGAAGGCCAAGAGCTTGATGTGCGCTGGGATGACCTGATCGCGTATGACGGCGATGGCCTGAGCACGAAGGGCCTCTTGCTCAGCTGCCGACAGGCTGGCGGGCAGGGTCTTGAAAGGTTGATAGAAGATGGTGTCGGTGGGTGAGGCCGCCTGCGCAACCACCGCGACGCTGACTTCGCGGCCCATCAGCGTGACCTTGGGCGGGGTAAAGCCGCGCGCCAGTCCGGCCCTCATATTGGCCTCTGATTGCTCGAAATAGCCGGGCCAGGTCTGCATCTGGGTAATGAAGTTGCGATAGTCTTGCACCGTCTTAAACGGCTTTCGCGCCGTCGAGGCCATTTCGCTCCAGAAGGCGCTGTCAGAGTTGAACGGGGCCTCATAGTCCTTGAACCGCTGGCTATTGGCCAAGGTGGTGATCTGAAGGCGATAGACGCCATAGTCGGCTCTCGCCTTTGCGGACAGTTGCTCCACCCGAACCTTTGACAGCTTGGCGAGGGTTGCATCCCAATAGGCCAGTCTTGCGGCTTGGCTCTTCTCATCAATCTGAGGCATGCGCTCGCGGATCGGACCGTCCCAGCTGTCAGCGATCAGCTCGGCGTCGCGCCACGCCCATTCGGTCTCATAGATCGCCTTGAACTGGGCATCCGCAGAGGTGCGTGCCATCGCGGGTGTCGATAGACCGGCCCACAGTAGGAGGGCAATCGCAGCCAAGACGGATCGTAAGCGGTGCATGTGTGGTCCTTAGCAACCTAGCGCTTCACGGCGGGTGAGAGGCCCGATGGATCGATCATCATGCCGTGGACCTGCATATTATGGCTATGGGCCAGTTGGTGCAGAGCAAAGGCGGTTTGCATGGCGCTGGTCCGGCCTTGCGCATCTTGAGCGGCATTGACCGCTTCCTTGGCCAGTTTCAGGGCAAAGAGCGGCTTTTGCGCAATGCGGCTGGCCATGGCGAGAGTGAAGTCTGCAAGGCTTTCAGGCGGCACGACATGGTTGACCATGCCCAGCTTCTCGGCGTCCTTGGCGCTGAGCCAGTCGGCGGTAAAGAGCATCTCCTTGGCCTTGCGTGAGCCCAGTTCCCAAGGATGGTTGAACATCTCAACCCCGCCGACGCCCATGGCGACCGTATTGTCCCAGAAGGAGGCGTCCTCGGCGGCAATGATGATGTCGCAGGGCCAGATCAACATCAGGCCGCCCGCGATGCACTTGCCCTGAACCTGAGCAATGGTCGGCTTGGGAAGGTTCCGCCACCGCTCGCTAAAGCCGATATAGATCTCCTTCTCACGGGCCATCTGGGCCTCAGCGCCCGCACAGCCAAAACCGCACCAGGTCCCGACGGTTTGAAACTCGGCCATGGTCTCCAGCCCGCCCTGTTCGCGCAGGTCGTGGCCGGATGAGAAATGGGGACCAGCGGCGGCCAGAATTATGACCTTGATGTCATTGTCCTGCGCTGCCCGATCGAAGGCCAAGTTGAGCTCATAGAGCATCCTTGTGTCTTGGGCATTGCGTGTCTCAGGCCGGTTCAGCACCAACCGGGCCACGTGCGGGGCAGGGGTCTCATAGATCACGGTCTGGTACATGGTGTCCTTCCAAAGGGTCTGCCAAGGATTGGCTCCTTGTGCGCTGATCCATGCTGGCATGAAATTGCTGGTTTAGGCCACTGCCAAGCGCAAGGCATGAACTGGAAAGGATGAGGCTTGTGCGCTGTCCGCCCTGCCGCCATAGTGTTCATAATCAATGATAAGGCAGGAAACATCATGGGTCAGTCTCAGCTCGTTATTCGCAACGGTCGCATTGTCGACGGCACTGGTGCCGAGGGCTATTTCGGCGATGTCGCTATAAAGGATGGCAAGATCGTTGCTGTTGGCGCAGGCATCGAAGTTGGCGATCACGAGATCGACGCCAAGGGCATGATCGTTGCGCCCGGCTTTATCGACATTCACACCCACTATGACCCGCAGATCTGCTGGGATCGGCTGGCAACACCGAGCTTGGAGCATGGGGTCACCACTGTGGTGATGGGCAACTGTTCGCTCAGCCTCGCGCCCGTTCGACCCAATGGCTCAGCCAAGCTGATCAAGATGTTTGAGAAGATCGAGGACATCAAACAGCCGACCTTTGCCGCCGCCGTGCCCTTTTCGTGGGAAAGCTTTGGCGACTATCTGGACCATATCCGTCCGGGTCTAGGCATCAATATCGGGGCCTTGGTCGGCCATTCGGCGCTGCGTTACTATGTGATGGGCAGCGATAGCCAAGAGCGGATCGCTACCGATAGCGAAATTGACGAGATGTGCCGCCTGATGGAAGAGGCCATGGCCGCGGGTGCCTTGGGTCTGTCCACCTCCTATGTCGACATTGATGAGGACGGGCGTCCTGTGCCGAGCCGCCTTGCCGATATGCGCGAGAAGGTGGCGCTCTGTAAGGCCATGGCCAATAGCGGGCGAGGGGTCCTTCAGACCGTGCCCTATTTCATCGATATCGAGCAGCAGTTGGCCAATATCGAGGAGCTTGGCGATATCAGCCTGGCCAGCGGCGTGCTCTGTTCGGTCGCTCCGATCACCTATAGCCCGGTTGCACCAGAGAACTGGAAGCGGTCCTTGGCGAAGCTGGAAGAGCAGCAAAAGCGCGGGGCCAAGGTCTTTGGTCAGTCCATGCCGCGCAGCTTTGATATGAACATCATTTTGGCGGAAACCTCGTTCCTGCTCTACGCCCTTCGCAAGTGGGACCGCTTGATGCAGATGCCCTTGGCCCAGCGGTTGGCCGGTTTTGCGGATCCTGCCGCCCGTGAGGTTCTGGTGGCCGACGCGGCTCGGATGTTGCCTCTTTTCTGGAATATGCTGATCGGGCGGGTCTATGCGGCTGAGAATGAGCAATATCTGGGGCGTAAGCTCTGTGACATTGCCTCAGAGGCGGGCAAGTCCGTGCCCGACATGTTGCTCGACATTGCTGTCGCTGATGGCCTGCGGACCGAGTTCCAAATTCGCAATGTCATCCATGCTGACCCAGAAATGGTTTCACAGATCCTAGACCACCCCCTGATCCATATCGGCGCGTCTGATGCCGGGGCTCACGTCACCCAGTTTTGCGGCGCGGGCGATACGACCGACATGCTCGAGCGCTATGTGCGAACCTTCGGCAAGATGACGCTCGAACGGGCCATCTATCGCATGACCGGCGAACCGGCCAAGGATTGGGGCATTCGTGAACGCGGTACGCTTCAAATCGGTCAGGCCGCCGATGTGGTGATCTTCAATGCCGAAACGGTCGGGCGCGGTGACGAGATCTTCGTCGGCGACTTCCCCGGTGAAGCCAACCGCTATGTCCGCCATGCCACCGGTATCGACAAGGTCATCGTCAATGGCGCGGTCGTTCTGGACCGCGGCGAATATACGGCCTCGCGTCTGGGCCAGATTATCTAAGGCGAGGCGGTCGGGTCCTACTGAACGGTAAAGCTAAAGGATCCGACCATCTCGTGGCCGCTTTCAGCGCGCCATTCGACGATATATTGGCCGGGGGACAGGGGGCGAACGGGGATCGTCACGGTCTTGACCATGGTGGTGGGTAGGGTGGCATTGAGCGGCACCCGCTGACCGGCGGCGGTTCGAAGCTGAACGGATCGGAAGACCATCGCGTGAGATAGGGTGAGCGATAGATTTGCAGGGGAGCCCTTGACCGTTTCGCCATCGGCGGGGCTGGAGGCGTCGAGGGGCATGACCATCACGTGCGCCATGCCGGGCTTGGGTCCCATGGACGAAGACGGCATCTGCATCGTCGACATATCGTGGCCCGCATGGGGTTCCTTGGCCGCTTGAGCCAGTGCGCCGGACGCAACGAGGCCTGAGGCCATGGCAAGGATCGCGAAGGATCGGTTCAAATGGGTGCTCATGTCAGATGTCCAATCCTAAGTCGGTTTACGGTGTGGGGCACCAAAGTCAGGGTCTGTGCTGACCCGTTTGGCGAGCGTGCCCTTGGGCTGAACGTACCAGCCCGGATCGCTATAGTCACCGGGTCGGATGTCGTCACGAACCTTTAGGACTGTGAACATGCCGCCCATCTCAAGATTACCGAACGGTCCCTTACCGGCCATCATGGGCAGGGTATTGGCCGGGCCTTGGTGGCCCTCATCGGTATGCTCTTGATGCTCAGCCATGCCGTTTTGACCCATGGCCATATAGCCGGGCAGGATCTTTTGAATCCGCTCTTCAAGGCCAGACTGATCAACGCCCGTTGGATTGGGAATGTCGTGGCCCATGGCGTTCATGGTGTGGTGGGACATGTGGCAATGCAGGGCCCAGTCGCCCGGCACAGCGGTGAACTCAATATCGCGCATTTGACCGACACCGACCGTAGAGGTCACCTCGCGCCGCCACTGCGATTGCGGCCAGCGCCCGCCATCGGAGCCTGTTTCGACGAACTCGACCCCGTGCAGATGGACCGGATGGTTCCACATGGACAGGTTCCCGATCCGAATACGAACCCGCTCTCCGGTGCGCGCGACCAAGGGCTCAATGGCGGGGAAGACCTTTGAGTTGAAGCTCCAGAGATCGAAATTGACCATCACCGAAGGATCTGGCCGCCAGGTTCCAGGATGCAGCGCCCAGTTGTGCAGGATGAAGCCATAGTCCCGATCAACCGGCACGGCCTCACCGGCCTTGGGATGGATGATGAACAGACCCATCATGCCATAGGCCAGCTGAGTCATTTCGTCGGCATGGGGGTGGTACATATGGCTGCCATGCTGGCGCAGGGTGAATTCGTAGACGAAGGTCTCTCCGGGCAGAATGTGAGGCTGATTGAGCCCGCCGACGCCGTCCATGCCATTGGGCAAGATCAGGCCGTGCCAATGGACAGTCGTATGTTCCTTGAGCCGATTGGTGACAAAGATCCGGACACGGTCCCCCTCGACCGCCTCGATGGTCGGGCCGGGCGTCGAGCCATTATAGCCCCAGCAGGTCGCCTCTGAGCCCGGCGCAAAACTGTGCTGGATTTCCTCGGCAACCAGATGAAACTCTTTGATGCCGTCCTTCATGCGCCAAGGCAGGGTCCAGCCATTGAGCGTTCTAACCGGTTTGAAGCGTCGATCCGAGGGCACGTCAGTGGCATTGGCGCGGCTGACGGGTCCGGCGGTGGCGGCTAGGGCTGCGGTTCCAGTGGCCAGCATGATGTCGCGGCGGCTGAGGGTCATGGTTGGCCTGCGTGATCGTGATCGTGCTGGGTCATGGGCGCGGAACCCGAAGGCTCCAGTACATCGGACGCACTGGGCCCCACCTCCAGACTGACGGGTGTGCTGGGCAGTCTTGTGCCGACCAAGCGGGTCAGTTCCACGCGGGCGAGCCAAAAGTCGCGCACAGCTTCGATATAACCCTCATAGGCCTCATATTCCCGCGTCTTGGCCTCAATCAGACCGAAGACCCCGAGCAGCATATAGTTTTGCTGTTCTTGGCTGCGGGCGACGATGGTTTGGCGCTGGGGGATCAGGCCGTCACTGTGCAGAGCAACCACCTGACGGCGGCGCTGGAGTTCATCGGCCCGCGCGGCGATTTGGTGGCTGAGGTTCAAGCGGATCTGCGCCGATTGAGCCTTTGCCAAGTCGCGCTTGGCATTGAGACGCGCCGTCTTGGCCTGTCCTTGATTGAAGATCGGCAGTTCAAGGTCAAGGCTGGGTCCGCTGGCACGAACGCCGTCACGGTCTTTCTCGCGCTCCAATCCGAGCGCCGTATCACCGAGCCACCGGGTCGCCCGCCGCGTCGCGGTCACCTGATCCCAAATGGAGCGGTCTTGGTCGGCGGCCATCAAAGACAGGTTGTGGGTCAAGGCCAGAGATTGAAGCTCATCGAGCCTATCGTCATCTGCGGGGGGCAAGGGGAGGGCTGAACTCAAAGACCATAGATCATCGGTCGGGCTTAGGCCGATCAGAGTGTCAAGGTTGGCCCGGGCCGCCTTAGCGCTCACGTTGGCCTGTTGCGCGGCGATCTGGGCTTGGCTAGCGGCGGCCTGTTCATGGCTCAGATCCAGCTCGGTAATATTGCCTGCGTTGAAATAGCGTTCGGCCAGATCAGCAGAGGTCTGGAGGGCAAAGGCGACCGCGCTTCGCACTTGCGCGGCCTGTTCGGCGGCGACGGCCTGACACCAAGCCGCCTCCACATCCAACTGAACGTCTAACAGGGCGCTCGCCAACTGGTAGCGGGCGCGGGCTCTGGCCTGATTGGCTAGGTTGAGGCGTGCGGGCAGGAGGATGAGGTCCGCGACAGGCAGGGTTAGGCTCTGAGCTTCAGTTTTGCCGCCACCGGCCCTTAAGCTGCTGAGGCCGAGGCGCGGATTGGCGATCTCTATGGCTTCCAGAATATCAGCCTGATCGAGACCGAGTTGGCCATAGATCAGCACTAATTTTGGGCTTTTGACGATGGCCATCTGAACGGCGCTGTCCAGCGTCATGGGCTTGGCCATCAAGGCGGCCAATCCATCGTCACCTTGGCGAACGGTAACGGCCTTCCGGTCTTGGAGCAGACCTGTAATAGCGGCCTGGTCCTGTCCCATGGGCAGGTTTGCACAGGCTGAAACGGCCACCGCCAGAAGAGGCAGTGTCACGGCCAGCAAGGCAGGCTTGAGCCACGTGGGACGAGGGATAGTCATAGAGTATAACCTAGTGCGATTGGCGGATGATTGACAGGGCAGGGTGGATTGACCCCTTCAGACCCGTTCAATGTGGCCAAAATGGTCATGGTTGCCCCTCGAAATCTAATTTGCGTCGAATTGATTGCAGGCTAACGGCGATTACCGCTTCAATCTTTGGGACAGCCGTCATAGTTTGGCGGCCTAGGGAAAAACCTCAGGAGAGATCTATGCGCGACGCCGTTATCGTTTCTTACGCCCGGACGGGCCTGGCCAAGGCTGGCCGGGGCGGGTTCAATGTGACTGCCCCCATGTCGATGGCGGCCCATGCGATCAAGCACGCTGTGGCGCGCTCGGGCGTAGAGGCGGACTTCGTCGAAGACTGCTATCTGGGCAACAATGCCCACGCAGCCCCAAACATCGCGCGTCTGGCCGCTCTGCTGGCCGGTATGCCCAAGACCACGGGCGGCGTCTCGATCAACCGTTTCTGTTCGTCGGGCCTTCAGTCGATCGCAATGGCTGCCAACCACATCCGGGGTGACAATGCCGATTGCGTCGTCGCGGGCGGCGTTGAGAGCATCTCGATCCCAGGCGGCGGCATGCCCCGCGAGTCTATCGATCCTGAGCTGTTGAACGTTGCCCCGGCGATCTTCATGGCCATGATCGACACGGCTGACATCGTTGCTCAGCGTTATGGCCTGAGCCGTGAATATCAGGACGAATATTCGTTGGAATCACAGCGCCGCATGGCCGCTGCCCAGAAGGCCAACCTGTTCGCTGACGAAATCGTGCCGATGGCGACCAAGATGAAGGTCGTCAATAAGGAAACCAAGGAAGAGAGCTTGGTGGACTATGTGGTCGATCGTGACGAATGCAATCGTCCTGAAACCACGCTCGAAGGCCTCGCCTCGCTCAAGCCCGTCATGGGCGAAGGCAAGTTCGTCACCGCCGGTAATGCCTCGCAGCTGTCCGATGGTGCCGCTGCCGTCGTGCTGATGGAAGCCAAGGAAGCTGAGCGTCGCGGTCTTGAGCCTTTGGGCCGTTTCGTGTCGTGGGCGGCTGCCGGTTGCGAGCCTGACGAAATGGGCATTGGTCCCGTGTTCGCCGTGCCAAAGCTTCTGAAGCGTCAGGGCCTGACGGTCGACGATATCGACCTGTGGGAACTGAACGAAGCCTTCGCGTCGCAGTGCCTCTATAGCCGTGACAAGCTCGGCATCGATCCTGCCAAGTACAACGTCAATGGCGGTTCGATCTCGATTGGTCACCCCTTCGGCATGACGGGTGCACGCTGCACCGGTCACCTGCTGCAAGAAGGTCGTCGTCGCGGTGCCAAGTGGGGCGTTGTGACCATGTGTATCGGTGGCGGCCAAGGCGGCGCCGGTCTGTTTGAAATCTTCTAAGATAGACTGACCTAACGACCCCAGACGGCTGGCCTCCAGTCGTCTGGGCGATCGGTCCTAAGGGACCAGAACAGCGGCGATGGTCCGCTCGATCAGCCAGAAACTGGCCAATCCTCCAATCACATAGGCCGGCGCATAGGTCGAAACCGCCCCATAGCTGGCGGGAAGATGGCGGCTCAGGCGACGCAGGCCGACGATGACGCCGATGGCAACGGCGATAAAGGCCAATTGCCCGATTTCAACCCCGACATTGAACAGCAGCAGGGCGGGGACCGTTCCGCCTGCTGGAAGGCCGACAGAGCTTAGGGTTCCGGCAAAGGCAAGGCCGTGGAATAGGCCGAAAACGAACGCTACGAGCCAAGGCTTCTGGCGGGTGAGAGTGCTCGTGCCGTCGCGTCTGGGGATCAGTTCATAGGCGACAAAGACGATGCTGAGGGCGATTAGGGCCTCGATCAGGGCGCTTGGCACCTGAACCAGACCCAAGGCGGCCAGCGCCAAGGTGATGCTGTGGGCGACGGTAAAGGCTGACACGGTCTTGACGATCTTCCAGTTGGTTCCGACCAGTAACAGCAGGCCTAGGACAAACAGTAGATGGTCAAAGCCGGTGAGGATGTGCTCGACCCCTAATCGCAGATAGGCTGGGGTGGACAGTCCCTTGGGGCCGCTCAAGCCCAGGACCATGGACGGTGCCGAGGGGCGCAGGACGGCGGTGATGGTCTTGCCGCTTGGTGAGGTCACGCTGACCAGAACGTCCGTGACCGATTCTGAGAGCCCTTCGACGGTGAGGGTCTGTTGATCCAAAGCCGCACCACCCTTGACCGACCAACGCTTAATGATCTTGCCGGGCTCGAGGGACTGCGTCGTGGGCTCCTTGTCCAAACTGCCGCTCGAAAGGTGAGGGGCGAGGCGGATGGCCATATCGCCTACGGCAGGCTGTTTCCACACGGCCTCATAGGTTCCGGGCGCGGATTCGCTGATTTGCAGGGCTGCGGGCCTTATCTCGTGGGCGAGACTGGCATTGGCCAAAACCACTGATAGGACAAAGCCTATCATCACGGCTGCACCACTCATGATGGTGTTGCCAACAGATTTCGGCATGAGCCATGTAAAAAACTTCGGGTTCGCCACGATCAATGCACCTTTGTTTGCGACACGACTTTGACAGCGACCGAACTGCAGGGCAATGTTTCCCACAGCGTTCAGGCATAGACCTGATGGGCAATGATTTATAGGGACGAGACCATGGGCAACAGATGGCGCACGACGGCAGGAAGCCTCACAGCGATGGCTGTGGTTCTGGCGGCTTTCCCGGGTTCAACAGCAGGGTCGGGTTCGGCCGTAACCGGATCGGTCGCAGCAAAGGCCCCAGTCGTGGCCAAGAAGGCAGCGGCTTCGGCACATCTGCCGGGCTATAACACCGAGCGGAACGCCTATTTTGGTGACCTGCACGTTCACACCAAGCTGTCCTTCGACGCCTACATCTTCAACGTCCGCGCTTCACCGGATGATGCCTATCGTTTTGCGAAGGGCGAAACTCTGGGCCATTCGAGCGGCTTCAATATTCGGCTGTCCGGCGGCCCCTTGGATTTCGTCGCCGTTACGGACCACTCTGAATATATCGGCGCTTTGCAAGAGGCCGCCGATACCAACAGTCCTCTGAACAAGCTGCCCATCGTCGACGGTCTGTTCAGTACCGATCCGGTGAAGATCGGTGCAGCCTTTAGCCGCGTGGTCGAGGCCATGGGAACCAACAGCCTGCCAAAAGAGTTTGGCGACAAGAAGATTGCCTCTAAGGCTTGGAAAGAGATCCAGGACGCCGCGGAACGAAATAACGACCCCGGCCACTTCACCACCTTTGTTGGCTATGAGTTTACCTCCGCGCCCGACGGTCGCAATCTGCACCGCAACGTCATTTTCAAGAGCGCCAAAGTGCCAGAGCTGCCCTATTCAGCGGTGCAGTCCCAGGATCCTGAAAATCTCTGGCTCCAGATGGACACCTGGCGCAAGGCCGGTGTCGAAGCGCTCGCTATCCCGCACAATATGAACGGCAGCGATGGCTTGATGTTCGAGCAAACGCGCCGCGATGGGCGGGCCATGGACAAGGCCTATGCCGACCTTCGCATGCGCAATGAGCCCATCGCCGAGATGACTCAAATTAAGGGGACGTCCGAAACACACCCTTCCTTGTCACCAAATGATGAGTGGGCAAATTTCGAGATCATGGAAAGCTATATTGGCCGCGCCAAGGCGATCACCAAGTTCTCGGGTGGCTATGTTCGTGATGCTCTGAAGTCCGGTATTCTTATGCAGGACAATAAGGGCTTTAACCCCTTCAAGTTCGGCTTTATCGGTGCCAGCGATACGCATAATGCCGCCCCAGGCTCGGTGGAAGATCGAAACTATTTCAGCAAGGTCGGTCGCACAGACGGTAGGCCTGAGCAGCGGGGCTCTGTTCCCGCTGAAGGCCGAAAGACTTGGGATATTCCAACCGCGGATCCGAACGGCAATCTGGGCCGCTTCCAATCTTGGGGGGCTTCGGGCCTAGCGGGGGTTTGGGCGGAAGAAAATAGCCGCGATGCGATCTATTCGGCAATGCGTCGTAAAGAAACCTTCGCAACGTCCGGCCCCCGGATGCGGGTTCGGTTCTTTGCCGCCTATGACTATCCCCAGAACATCTTAAAGCGCTCTGATCTGGTCACGGTTGCCTATCGCAGCGGCGTGCCGATGGGCGGCGACCTGATGCCGTCCAAGGGTAAGGCTCCGCAGTTCATCCTTTGGGCCATGCGCGATCCTAATTCGGGCTACCTCCAGCGCGCTCAGATCGTCAAGGGATGGGTTGAGAACGGTGTCGCAAAAGAAGCCGTGTTCGACGTCGCCTGTTCGGACCATCTCGCCATCAATCCGGCGACGGGCCGTTGCCCGGACAATGGCGCGAAGGTGGATCTGAGCAACTGTGAGCCCACCAAGTTCAAGGGCGATGCTGAGATCCGAACCCTTTGGCGCGACCCGACCTTTAAACCGAATCAGCGGGCCTTCTATTATGCTCGGGTGCTTGAGAATCCGTCCTGCCGTTGGTCCACATGGGATGCTATCCGTAATGGCAGCCCGCCCAATCCGACACTCCTCCCGACCATTCAGGAGCGCGTCTGGTCATCTCCCATCTGGTATGCGCCCAGTCTCTAGACCTCAAAGGCCAGTGTGACCGTGTCATTGTCTAAACAGAGTCCAGTTCGTGCGTTCATCGTGCGGGCTGGGCGTGAACCGCTGGTCCATTTTCTTCTGATCGGCGCGGTGCTTTTCGTCGGGATTCTGGCGGCCCGATCGCTTCAGAAACCCGTTGTACGAATTGATGCGCAGGAGCTTGGCCAGTTGGCTGGGTACTGGTCGACCCAGATGCAGCGCGACCCGACCAATGAGGAACTCCAGGGCATCATCCATGAGCGGGTGGACGAAGAGGTTCTCGCCCGTGAAGCCCTTCGCCTCGGTCTCGACAAGGATGACATGATCGTCCGTCGGCGCTTGGCTCAGAAAATGACCTTCGCGAGCGAGGATACGGCCAGCTTGCCTGAGCCAGACGAGGCCGCCCTGAAGGCCTTCTTCGAAAAGACCAAGGCCGACTATCAAGCGCCGCCCCGTGTGACCTTCCGTCATCAATTTTTCAATTCAGACCGTGGCAAGGATCAGGCTCTCGCTCGAGCTACCGCAGCGCTTGGTAAGGTTGCTTCAACTCAGGGTGACGCGCTCGGTGAGCCATTCCTCCTGCCCCTCGGCTATAGCGACGCCAGCCTGATAGATATCAACAAGGACTATGGGCAGGATTTTGCCAGGGCGTTGATAGGGGTTCCGCTGAACCAATGGTCTGGTCCCATCGCTTCGGCCTATGGCTATCACCTGATCAAGGTAGATTCCCGGATCAGTGCCAAAACGCCAACGCTTGATGAGGTGCGGACCGATGTTTTAGCCGCCTATCAAGAGCAGGCGCGTAAGGCTCGCAACGCAACCTTCTTGGCCGATCTTCGTAAGAAGTATCGTATTGAAATCAGTGGCATACCTCAGACTGTTCTTAATCAGCCTGAGACGAATTGACCGCGAGAGGCGTTTTTTTCAGCCTAGTTGAAGCTGTCGGTTAGCCATTTAGACGCGATCTCGACAGGCATGGCCTTGGCCCAGAGATAACCTTGGCCGAGCTCGAAGCCCATGTCGGTGAGGGCCTTGAGCTGTTCTGGTGTCTCAACCCCCTCGGCAACCACATCAAGTCCGCAGGCCTTGCCAAGGGCCAGAACCGTTTCGCACAGGGCGTCGGCCTGACGATCCTGTCCA
>CAISGS010000302.1 GCA_903884915.1 uncultured Caulobacteraceae bacterium
CAGATGGGCCAAGGAAAGCCGCCCAGCCATGTCGCGGAAGAAGGGCGCGATCTCGGCATCGACCAAGGCCTCGGCATAGGCCTGACGCGCCGATTCCAGCGACTCCTTGCGGGTCTGCTGTTGGATTTTCAACCGATAGCGCAGGGCCTCAGGCAGGCGGGCAATGGCTTCTGGGATCAGTTCGGACAGGATGCGGGCACCCTGACTGCCCCCGGTGATCAGCAGCCGAATGTCACCGGTCGGGGCCTCATAGGCCTGATCGAACAGGGCGCTGATCTCCGGGCGCACCGGATTGCCGACCACCTGAGTGCGGGCCAAAACCTCGGACGAGGCCTTTTCGAGCGTCGGGAAGGCGCTGGCGATGGCCTGCACATGCGGAGCCAAGAGCCGATTGACGCGCCCCAGCACGGCGTTCTGTTCATGGATCATGGCCGGACGCTTGGCCGACAGGGCCGCGAGCAAGGCCGGAAGGCTCGGATAGCCGCCAAAGCCCACCACGATGGCGGGGTCTATGACCTTAAAGGCTGCCCGCGCCTGCATCACGCCTCTGGCGATCTGGATGCCTGCCCGCGCCATGCCGATGGGGTCACCATTGCGATAGGTCGCCGCGGACAGCGCAATGCGCTTTTCAGCCGGAAACCTGTCGGCATAGACCGCGCCGCGCTCATCGGTGGCCAGAACCACGCGCCAGCCGCGCTCGGTCAGGGCCTCGGCTAGGGCTTGGGCCGGGAACATGTGCCCGCCCGTGCCACCAGCGGCGACGACAGCAACCTTTCTCATGCGAAGGTTCCGGCTTGAGCCAAGCCATCCTTCTGGGCATAGGCCCCCGGACGGCGGCGGGTCAGGGCCAAGGCCAGACCAAGCGTCAGTCCCATGGCCAGCATGCTCGATCCGCCATAGGACAGGAACGGTAAGGTCATGCCCTTGGTCGGGATCATGTTCAGGTTCACCGCCACATTGATGAAGGCCTGCTGCCCAACCAGAACAAAGAGACCCGCCGCGGCCACCTGCTCGAACGGATCAGACAGTTTCATCGCCTTATAGAGGCCGCGCACCACGATCACGGCAAAGAGGGTGATCAAGAACAGCGAGAAGATCAGACCATATTCCTCTGCCGCCACCGAATAGATGAAGTCGGTATGGAGGTCAGGAACGTGACGCTTCATCACCCCCTCGCCCGGACCACGGCCCAATAGGCCACCATTGACGATGGCTTCAGAGGCCCGGTCGACCTGATGGGTGTCGGCCTTTTCAGGGCTGAGGAAGCGGTCGACCCGGCTGGCCACGTGATCGAACAGGAAATAGGTGCTGATCAGGCCGCTGACGGCCACGCCGCCGAGCCCAACAACCCAGTGCATGGGAACGCCCGCCATCCAGAAGGCCGCACCAAAGGCAACGGTCACCAAGATGGTCTGGCCAATATCGGGTTGAATCAGAAGCAGCCCTACGGACAAAAGATAGAGCACAAAGGCGATCGTCACGCCTGGCACGCCCTGCCCCTTTTGGCCCTCAGCAAACATCCATGCGACCAGCACAATCAGGGCCGGCTTCATAAATTCGGAGGGTTGGAGCGAGAACCCGCCCAGCTGCAGCCAGCGCGTCGCACCCTTGGCCGAGTGCCCAATAAAGGGCAAGGCCACCATGATCACCACAGCCGCCAGATAGATGATCGCCGCCGTTCGCCTAATGCCCTTGGGCGATAACATCGAAACCGACAGCAGGATCACCGCTGCGGCCATGGCAAAGACGGACTGGCGAAAGGCGAAATGGAAGGGATCACCGATGTTCATCCGCGCAGCGGCAGCGGGGCTCGAGGTGAAGGACAGGAGCACACCCAACACCATCAAGAGGGCCGTGGCCCCCAATAGCCAGCGGTCCGTTGTCCACCACCAGATGCTCAGCTTCGAGCTATCGTC
>CAISGS010000303.1 GCA_903884915.1 uncultured Caulobacteraceae bacterium
ACCCCCATCCCCGACCCTTCCCCCCTCGAGGGGGAAGGGAGATGTTTGGTTTTGGCTCATCCGACGGAGCCTTCCAAACTGATCGCCACCAGTTTCTGTGCTTCGACGGCAAATTCCATGGGGAGCTCTTGGAGAACTTCGCGGACAAAGCCGTTGACCAGCAACTGCACGGCCTCTTCGCGCGAAAGGCCGCGCTGCATGACATAGAACAGTTGGTCATCGGAAAGCCGTGTCGTCGTGGCCTCGTGCTCGAACTTGGCCGAAGCATTGCGCGCCTCGACATAGGGCACCGTATGGGCGGCGCAGGTTTTGCCGATCAGCAAACTGTCGCACTGGGTAAAGTTACGCGCGCCCGTCGCCTTGGCATGGGCAGAGACCAAACCGCGATAGGTGTTCGAAGAATTTCCAGCAGAAATGCCTTTAGAAATAATGCGTGAGCGGGTGTTCTTACCAAGATGGATCATCTTGGTGCCCGTATCGGCCTGCTGGCGACCATTGGTGATGGCGATGGAATAGAACTCACCGACGCTCTCATCACCGCGCAGGATGCAGGAGGGATATTTCCAGGTCACGGCAGAACCCGTCTCAACCTGGGTCCACGACACCTTAGAGCGCACGCCCCGGCAATCGGCCCGCTTGGTGACGAAATTATAGATACCGCCCTTGCCCTCTGCGTCGCCGGGATACCAGTTCTGGACGGTGGAATATTTGATCTCAGCATCATCGAGCGCCACCAACTCAACCACAGCGGCGTGGAGTTGGTTCTCGTCGCGCTGAGGCGCCGTGCAGCCCTCCAGATAGGAGACGTAAGACCCCTTATCGGCGATGATCAGGGTCCGCTCAAACTGGCCAGTTTCCTGCGCATTGATACGGAAATAGGTCGATAGCTCCATCGGGCAGCGCACGCCCGGCGGGATATAGACGAAGGACCCGTCCGAAAAGACCGCGCAGTTCAAGCAGGCGAAATAGTTGTCCGTGGTCGGAACAACCGAGCCCAGATAGCGCTTGACCAGTTCAGGATGCTCGCGCACCGCCTCGCTAAACGAGCAGAAGATCACGCCGACCAGCGCCAATTCCTTCTTGAAGGTGGTGACGACCGAAACACTGTCGAACACCGCATCAACCGCATAGCGCGGCGCACCCTGCACCCCGGCCAGAACCTCTTGCTCGCGCAGAGGAATGCCCAGCTTGGCATAGGTCTTCAGCAGTTCTGGATCGACCTCGTCCAGGCTCATCGGGCCGACCTTTTGGCTCGGCGCGGCATAATAATAGAGGTTTTGATAGTCAACCTTGACGTACTCAACCTTGGCCCAGTCCGGCTCTTCCATCTGCAGCCAGCGGGCATAGGCTTCCAGCCGCCATTGCAGCATCCATTCCGGCTCTTGCTTTTTGGCCGAAATGAACCGCACAATATCTTCGCTCAGGCCGCGCGGGGCGAAATCCTGAGCAATATCCGTGACAAAGCCATGCTCGTACGTCTCGAGTTGCTCAACCTGATCGATGGTCTTTTTGACCGCAGCCATAGTCTTTACGCTCCTGTCCCTCAAGCCGCCGAGGCGGGTCTGCGGGACTGATGGCGCCGGTTGGCCTCAAGCCAAACCTGCGCAAATCTTGTCCAATCCAACTGTGTCGTATCCCAGCCGCCACTGACCCGAAGGGCCGATCCGGCGAGGGGTTCTAGTCCCATAGCGGTCAGAACCGGGCTGGGCCGCACCTTGCCCGATGAACAGGCCGCCCCGGTGGAGACCATGATCCCCGCCAGATCCAGCGCCATCACCTGAAGGTCCGCGTTAAAGCCTGCCTTGGCCAAGCAAAGCGTGTTGGGCAGACGCGTCGCGCCTTCGCCAACAACCTGAATTCCTGCTTCGGTCTTAAGATAAGCCGCCGCCCCATCGCGCCAAGCCGCCTGCATCTTGATCTGGGACATATCCGTCATGGCCGCTTCAGCAGCCGCCCCAAAGCCTGCAATGCCCGGCAGGTTTTCGGTGCCAGCCCGGCGTCCGCGCTCCTGCCCGCCGCCATGCAAACGGCGCGACAGCACCGCGCGAGGGCCAAAGGTCAGGGCTCCCGTGCCCTGAGGACCACCCAGTTTGTGTGCGGAAAGGGCCAGCGTATCGGCACCGCAGCCGCGTCCATCGACGATGATCTTACCGGCGGCCTGTACCGCGTCGACATGGAGCCAACCCTGATAGGTCCGCAGGAGATCGGCCGCCTCACCCGTGGGCTGGATCACGCCGGTTTCATTATTGGCCAGCATCAGGGCCGCAAACGGGCGGCCATCAGCGCTGTCCCAACGGGCTAGCCGCTCACTGAGCCAGGCCAGATCAGCAACGCCATGGCCATCGACGGGCCATATCTCGACCGCTGCGCCACTGGCCAGCGCCGTTTCCAGCACGCAATCATGTTCGGTCGCGCCAATGATCAGGCGGCGACTACCGGCTGCCACAGCGCTTTCGATGGCGAGGGCATTGGCCTCTGTACCGCCACTGGCAAAGATGATGGTCTGGGCGGGCACCATGATCAGGGCCGCCACCGCCTCGCGCGCCCCCTCAATCACGGCCCGAGCCGCGCGGCCACCGGCATGGATCGAGGACGGGTTCCCCACCAGATCAAGCGCCGCCATCATGGCAGCCTTCACCTGCGGCCGAACCGGGGCCGTGGCGTTATAATCCAGATATGTGCTCGAACCGGTCAAGACTAATCAGGCCGCCTGCGCCGAGTCCTGGCTGAGCTTGCCGGAAATGACGTCATCAAGGGTCACGCTGGCCAGATAGGAATGGATGTGACGGCCCATCTCGTCCCACAGAGCGTGGGTCACACAGCGCTCTCCGCCCATCATACAGCCCTTGGGGGAGCCTTGACCTGCGCAACGGGTCGCCCTGATCGGCTCATCGACGGCCAAGACAATCTCCGCCACCGAGGTCTCGTTGGCGTGACGCGCCAAGCGATAGCCGCCGCCGGGCCCGCGCACACTCTTGACCAGACCGCCGCGCCGAAGCCGGGCGAACAGCTGTTCCAGATAGGACAACGAAATTTCCTGACGCGAGGCGATATCGGCCAACGGAACAGCCTTGGTTCCGCTCTGCTTGGCCAGATCGGTCATAGCCATGACGGCGTAACGGCCTTTAGTGCTCAATCGCATGGTTCGCTCCCGCAGAAATCGTGCGCAACAGCCGCCCTGTGTGTTACAAACCGCGACCTAGCGGGTGAACATTGGGCAGCCGTTTATAGATTGGACATAGGAAGACCAAGCGCAGCGGTCAAGTATTCTCCGCTGATTTGGCGCAGATTGCGCCGCCTTGGTCCGCCGCAGTTAAGTTGGAGAGACGATGCCTGAAGTGGTTCTGACCGGAGCAGCCGGACGAATCGAAGGACGCTATGCACCGGGCAAGCGTGAAAACGCCCCGATTGCTCTGATCCTCAGCCCTCACCCCAAGGCCCAGGGCCATATGAACAACCCTGTGGCGGTGCAGCTGTACCACCTGTTCATGAAGCGCGGCTTTGCGGTTCTGCGGTTCAACTTCCGCGGCGTCGGTCGCAGCCAAGGTGAATTTGACAGCGGCATTGGCGAGTTGGCCGATGCAGCGACCGCTTTGGACTGGTTGCAGACCACTAACCC
>CAISGS010000304.1 GCA_903884915.1 uncultured Caulobacteraceae bacterium
CACCTGGCGGCTGCTTGACCAAGCGGTCAAGGATGGCAAGCGCGTGCTGTTTGAGGGGGCTCAAGGCACCTTGCTCGATGTTGATCACGGCACCTATCCCTATGTGACCTCGTCCAACACAGTGGCCGGACAGGCCGCCGCCGGTTCGGGCCTTGGCCCCCGCGCACCGGGTTTTGTTCTGGGCATCGTCAAGGCCTATACGACCCGCGTGGGCGAGGGGCCGTTCCCGACCGAGCTGTTTGACGAGTATGGCCGGCGCCTTGGCGAGCGGGGTCATGAGTTTGGCACCGTCACCGGCCGTCCGCGCCGCTGCGGCTGGTTCGATGCGGTTCTGGTGCGACAGTCTATCGCCATCAACGGCATCCACGGCATCGCCTTGACCAAGCTGGACGTGCTCGACGGCTTTGAGACCCTCAAGGTCTGCGTCGGCTATCAGATCGGTGACAAGCTCTATGATTACCTCCCCGCGGGGATGGCCGCTCAGGCGGCGGCGGTTCCCGTCTATGAGACGCTGGAGGGGTGGAGTGACAGCACCCGTGGTGCGCGCAGTTGGAAGGATCTTCCTGCAAATGCGGTAAAATATGTTCGACGCATAGAAGAATTGATCGAGGCCCCCGTCGCTCTACTGTCAACAAGCCCCGAGCGCGAAGATACGATCCTGATGCGCGACCCGTTCCAAGATTAATTATGCCCGGAAAGATTGTTTTTAGAGTTTAGGCATGTTACTATCCTAACTGGTTTAATATTTATTCGCACCCTTGCGGCGGATGGAGTCCCAGTTGGCCTATAGTGAACAGATCTCGGCGCGGGCTCTCTCGAAGAGCATGAAGCGCGTGCTGATCGTTGATCCCAATCCTATGGCGGTCGACATCATGGTCGATCTGATTCGACAGGTGGGTTTGGTTAAGATTTTTAAGACGGACCGGACCCACTACGGCTTTGAAATGGCGCGGGATATTAATCCCCATCTCATCATCACCGAGCTCGCGGCAGAAGGTTTCGATGGCCTCGACCTCGTTCGGGATATCCGACGCAGCGACATGGTCTGTCGCAAGGTGCCGATTATTGTCACCACGGCCGCCTCCACCCGTCAGGCCATTGACCGCGCGCGGGATGCCGGGGTCCATGAATTCCTAGCCAAGCCCTTTACCGCCCATGATCTCTATCGACTGATTGAGGCCGCCGTCCTTCATGATCGCGATTGGGTGGAATGGTCAGACTATGTGGGACCAGAGCGCAGGCGCTTTAATTCCGGGGTCTATCATGGCAGGCTGAAGCGTGAATTTGACCAAGAACCGCCGACGACGCAGGAGCGCATGGGGGGTATCCTCATCCAGATGAAGGCGACCATTGAGCGGGTCGAAAGCGAGCCTGCGACCTCTGCGCGCGAACTTCTCAAGCAGGCCGAACAGCTCAGCGCCATCGGCCTTGAGATCCATGACTTTGCCATCGGTCAAGCGGCGTTTGAGCTCAAGACCTTCGTCCTGTCGTCCGTGAGGGCCGGTGGATTGACAAAGGCCAATATGCGCAAACATGCGGCCAATCTGATGACCGCCATGTCGGCCATGGCCAATGTCGGAACGCCGGTTAAGAACGCGGTCAGCAGCAGTTCGGACCGAGAGAAGAGCCGGTCTGGCTCAATGGCTCATAGCCTTTAGGCAAACCGCCGCTAATGGCTGTCGATCCGCTGTTCAGCGGCGGCGGCCATCATGGACTTTTGCAGCTTCTCGAAGGCGCGGACCTCGATCTGGCGCACCCGTTCACGGCTAACCCCATAGTGGCTGGCCAGATCCTCGAGCGTCGTGGGATCATCCTTGAGTCGACGTTCAGTAAGGATATGGCGCTCGCGATCGGACAGTTCCGTCATGGCCGATTGTAACAGGGTCGTGCGGATGCCGTGCTCTTCGCTGTCAGCCAATTGAGTCTCTTGGCTCACCGCATTGTCGTCGGCCAGCCAGTCCTGCCACTCGCCATCCCCATCGACCCGCAAGGGCGCGTTGAGGGACGCGTCTGGACCGGACATGCGCCGGTTCATCGAGATGACTTCCTCGTTCAGCACGCCCAGACGCGTGGCAATATGGCTGACCTGTTCAGGACGAAGGTCGCCCTCTTCAAAGGCGCTTATCTCCGACTTGGCCTTGCGCAGGTTGAAGAACAGCTTCTTCTGCGCGCCGGTCGTGCCCATCTTCACCAGCGACCAAGACCGCAGGATATACTCCTGGATCGAGGCGCGGATCCACCACATGGCATAGGTTGCCAAGCGAAAGCCGCGCTCGGGCTCGAACTTCTTGACCGCCTGCATCAGGCCGACATTGCCTTCGGAGATCACCTCGCCGATGGGCAGGCCATAGCCGCGATAGCCCATGGCAATCTTGGCCACCAGACGCAGGTGTGACGTGACCAGACGGTGGGCAGCATTGGGGTCTTCATGTTCGCGCCAGCGCTTGGCCAGCATGAATTCTTCGTCCCTTGCCAGCATAGGGAACTTGCGAATCTCAGTCAGATAGCGTGACAGGCCGCCATCGGGCGACATCACTGACAAGGATTGAGCTACAGTAGCCATCGGTAGAACCCCTAATATCTTGGCGAGTGACGCATAGTGCTCCGTCGTCCTCCCCTTCGGATAAATAGATAGGGAGCGTCTGTGGCCGGTTTAAGTCCCGCCGGACAAAAACTTACGCTTTTAGGGCCAAGATCCCATTACAAATTGGAGAGGTGGACCTTATAGCGCACCCAAGCGTGCCGCTAAACCGGCCATATCCGGTGGCAATTGGGTCTCAAATATCAGCTTTTCACCGGTTATCGGGTGAATAAAGCCTAGAACCGACGCGTGGAGGGCTTGGCGCGATAGTCCTGCCTCAGCGATGGCCTCCCGGACGGCGAGGGCGGGCGGTCCACCGCCGTAGACGCTATCGGCAAGGCAGGGCGTGCCCTTGTGGGCCATATGGACTCGGATCTGGTGCGTTCGCCCGGTTTCTAGCCGGCAACTGATCCGTGCCGCATAGGGTTTGGTCTCGGGTCCAAAGGTCTGTTCGACCGTGTAGCGGGTGATGGCCTCGCGCCCCCCGCTCTTGAGGACGGCCATCTTTTTGCGGTCGGTGGGGGACCGCCCGATCTGGGTGACGATGAGACCGGCTTGTGGCTCAGGCAAGCCCCGAACCAGGGCGGTATAGACCCGGTCAATATCGTGGGCGGCAAAGAGAGCCGAAAGTCCAGCATGGGCGGCATCGGACTTGGCGGCGACCATCACGCCAGATGTGTCCTTGTCGAGCCGATGAACAATGCCGGGCCGGGCCACGCCGCCAATGCCAGACAGGCTGCCCGCGCAATGGTGCAAAAGCGCATTGACCAGCGTACCCGACGGTGTGCCCGGCGCGGGGTGGGCGGCCATACCGGCAGGCTTATCAATAACGATCAGGTGGGCATCTTCGAAGAGGACGACGAGGGTTAGATCTTCTGGTGCCGGAAGTGCCGCCAGCGGTGCGGGCATCACCAGCACATAGGTTCCAGCCTTGGCCTTGGCTGAGACGTCACTGACGACCTTGCCATCAAGACACAGGGCCCCTTGCCCCATAAGGGCCTGAAGGCGCGCCCGAGACAGATCTGGCAGATGCGCGGCCAAAACCCGATCCAACCGATCCCCGGAGGCCTCCGGGGAAATCACGATTTGGATGGTCTCATCCTCAAAGCCGTCACCTTGATCAGACTGTATTAAATCTACCATGGATTAATCACAATTGGGTTGCCGTGTTGTAGCGAAACTGACACCGGACTCATCTACCAAACGGCCCAAACGTTTCATTCTTGGGGTCGACACAATCATGCTTTCCTTGCGTATCCGGTCATTTTCAATGGCCAGCATTCTGGTGCTGAGTGCCGCTACGGCCGCCCATGCAGAGGTCGCAGCCAATTCTGGATCGGTCGAAGAATTGGTTGTTACCGCACAAAAGCGCGAGCAAAAAACCATTGATGTCCCCATTTCCCTGACCGCCTATTCGGGCAGTTTCCTTGATGAGATCGGCGTTCAAGAGTTTGAAGAGCTTTCGGCCTTTGTACCCGGCTTCGAGGTGCAAAACCAGTCACCCAACAATCCAGGCTTTGTCATGCGCGGCGTTACCTCTGATGACGGTAGCGCTACGGTCGAGCCTCGGGTGTCGGTGTTCCAAGACGGGGTATCCATCTCCAAGTCGCGCGGCTCATATGTCGAACTGTTTGATAATGAGCGGATCGAGATCAGCAAGGGTCCTCAATCGACCCTCTATGGTCGAAGCGCCCTGATTGGTGCGGTCAATGTCATCCAGAACAAGGCCTCTACTCGGGGCGTAGCGGGATCAGCCAAGTTTGAGGCCGGCAATTTCAACTATCGGTCCTTGGATGCGATGGCCAATATTCCGTTGAGCGAGACCTTGGCCCTTCGGGTGGCTGGCCGCGTTAAGAAGCGTGACGGTTTTGTCGAGAACGCCTTGGGCGGCCGGGATTTTAACTCCACCGACACGGCGGCCTACCGCGTCGCCTTGCATTGGACCCCGAGCGAAAGACTGACCACCGATCTGATTTTCAATCACCAGACCGATAATCCGACCGGAACCTCGTTCAAGTCCTTGACCTATCTGCCGACCGAGCCCTTGACGGGTAAGGTCGTTGGCGATTTGGGCCGTAATTCTGGTGCAGCCCTTGGTGCCAGCGACGGGTTTATGGGTGGCCGTGACCTTGGGTTGGAGCGCACCGTCTGGGGCGTTACCGGCATCGTGGCCTATGAAATCAATGAGACTCTGAACCTGACCTCGACCTCAGCCTTCCGGCGCTTCAATTCGCTGGAAATCTTCGATGCAGACGGTTTCTCCCTGCCCCTGTTCGTTTTTGCCGAAGATGCGCGCGGCGACCAATATAGCCAAGAGATCCGGGTCAATTATGATAGTGGCAAGCGCTTTAGTGCGTTCGCGGGTGTCGGCTATTTCTACGAAGACGGCTCGCAGGCGGTACCTTTACAGTATAACGAGCGTGTCTATGCCGTCCGCTCAAATCCGGCCCTTAGCAGCCTTTTGGGCTTTGTCGCCCCCAATGTGGGGTCGCTGGAAGCGATCAATGCCTACCCCGCCTTGAGCGCCTATAAGCTGGTCCATAGAGAGACCTTCCAGAACTATGGTCGGACCACCTCCTATGACGTGTTTGCAGATGCGACCTACAAGGTGACGGATGCCTTCGAAATCTCCGCAGGCCTTCGCTACTCAAGCGAGGATAAGCGTTCGGGCTATCGCGGAACGCTGGACAATGGCGGCTCCGTCTTGACCAGCGGTTCGGCCGCTAGGGCTGCCGACCCGGCCACCGCCCGTGGCATTTTCTTGCAGTCGACACCGGGCGGGAAGCCGCAATATAGCTCCCTTACCGATTCTGGCCTGACTTACCGGGTCGTTGGTCGCTATGCCGTGTCGCAGGACTTTAGTGTCTTTGCCTCCTATGCACGGGGTCGCCGACCAAAGGTTTTGTCTGTTGCCGCCCCCTTGGCGCCGCAAGGCAATGTGCGGTTCGCACCCGTTGCAGCCGAGATCGTTGATTCTTACGAACTGGGCATTAAGAGCCAATGGTTCGACCGTCGCCTCGGTCTTGAGGGCTCGGTCTACCGCTATAGCTATACGAACTTCCAAACCAGTATCCAGATCGCTCCAGGCGTTTTCCAGACCATCAGTGCGGGCGATGCCTCCTCAACCGGTTTTGAAGGACAGGTCAACTGGCGGCCGGTCGATCAACTCCGTATTTTCGGCACCTATGCCCATGGCCCAGCCCGGTTTGACAATGGCCGCTTCAAGGGCAACCAGTGGCGCCTGTCGCCAGACGATAGCGTTTCATTCGGTCTAAAGTATGATGCGCCAGTTGCTGGAGGGGCCATATCTATCGTGCCGACCTATACGTGGCAGTCAAAGCTGTTCTTCGACAATGATAATGACATCCCCGCTCTTCAGAGCACGGGGGACAAGATTCAAGACGAGTTCCAAACGCCTTACGGTCTCCTCAATCTGCGGGTCGCATTCAAGCCTACCGATGCCAAGTGGAAACTTGAAGCCTTTGCCAGCAATCTGCTGAATCAGGACTACATCAAGGATGCGGGCAATACGGGCGGCGCCTTTGGTATCCCGACCTTCATCGCTGGCGAGCCCCGCTATTTTGGGGCATCCTTCTCCATAACCTACTAGGCCAACGACCGGCCACCAGAACACCAATCGGAACGGACATACGACATGACCCTTGATCGTCGCCAGGCGCTGGCTCTGATGACCGCTGCTGCTGCGGGTACCCCCGCAGCGGTGGCCGCCAAGTCGAACAGCAAACCAGCCTTCGCCCATGGTGTCGCCAGCGGCGATCCTTTGGCTGACCGTTTGGTGATCTGGAGCCGGGTGTCAGGCCTAGGGACGAAGAGCGTGCCGGTTCAATGGCAGGTCGCTACCGATGCTGATTTTACACAGGTGGTCGCCAAGGGCCAAACCGTAGCGGACTTGGCGCGGGATTACACCGTTAAGATCGATGTTGGCGGCCTCAAGCCAATCACGGACTATCACTATCGCTTCATCTGCCAAGGCGTAACCTCGCCTGTGGGCCGTGGGCGGACCTTGCCGACCGGTTCGGTGAAGGATGTGGTGCTGGCCGTAGCGAGCTGCTCGCTCTATCCGGCGGGTTTTTTCAATGCCTATCAGGCCATTGCCAAGCTTGAGCGCGTTGATGCCGTGCTGCATCTGGGCGACTATATCTATGAATATGGCGCGGCACCCGACGACTATGGCATGTCCATCGGGGCCAAGATCGGTCGCGTCACTGAGCCAGCCCACGAGATTGTCAGTCTTTCGGACTATCGGGCCCGGCATGCGCTCTACAAGAGCGATCCAGACCTTCAGGCCGCGCATGCTCGTGCGCCTTGGATCGTGGTCTGGGATGATCATGAGACGGCCAATGACAGCTGGACCGATGGTGCCGAAAACCATCAGCCAGTGACCGAAGGCGATTGGGCTGCGCGTAAGGCGGTGGCTCTGCGCGTCTATAACGAGTGGATGCCCATCCGGGACCCGGCACCGGGACAGTCCCTCTCGGCGATCAATCGGTCGTTCTCGTTCGGCGATGTCGCGACCTTGATCATGACCGAGACCCGTCTAACGGCGCGCGATAAGCAACTGACCTATGAGGCAGACCTGTTGGTCAAAGGCCCGGATGGAAAGCTTGTGCCCGACGAGGCCGGTTTTAACGCCAAGCTCAACAGCCCCTCACGCCAACTGATGGGCCCTGCCCAAGAGGCTTGGCTTGGCCAAGAGCTCGACCGCTCGGTCAAGGCAGGCCAGACCTGGCAGGTGCTCGGCAATCAGGTGGTCATGGCCCGGGTCAAGGGCCCGCAACTGCCTAAGGTTATGGGGCCAGAGGCTTGGGCGGCGATGCTGGCCAAGCTCCCAGAAAACTACCGCGGGCGCTTTGCCAAGGCTGCTGAACTGACGGCGCTGGAGATTCCCGGAAATCTTGACAGCTGGGATGGCTATCCGGCTGCCCGCGAGCGGGTCTATGACCTGTTCAAGGCCGCAAAGGCCCATCCGATCGTCCTGTCGGGCGACAGCCATGCCTTTTGGGTCAATGATCTGTTTGATGCAACTGGCAAGAACCGCGTCGCTGCTGAGTTCGGCACGACCGGAATTACCAGTCCAGGCTATGGTGACGCTATGCCCGATGCGCCTTTGAACGAGGCCTATGTCAGCCGCAATCCAGAGGTTCTGTTTACCGATCAGTCGGCCAAGGGCTTTGTGCTCCTGACCCTGACCAAGGACAGTGCGCGCGGTGACCTAATGGCGGTCTCTACGGTGGTGCGCAAACAGTTCGAAACCAAGACCCTATCAACTTGGGTCGTAGCGCCCGAACAGGGCGGGGGCGTGGGTCCGCTCAAGCGGATCTGACCCCTTAGGTCGCGGCTTGATCTTGAGGCCGCGACCTTTGCCAAGCGCCCCAAGCAAAGACCGCCACGCCCGTCCAGATAAAGACGAAGGATAGGGCACGTAGAGGCGTGAAGGCCTCGCCATTGGCCAGCCCGATGGCGAACTGCACCGTCGGGCCAATGAACTGCAAGAAGGACATGGTCGATAGCGGAATGCGCCGCGCCGCCCAACCAAAGGCCGCTAAGGGGGCGACGGTCGCGGGGCCGAGCAGCAGAAGCAGGCTGGTTGCGCTAAGGCCCTGACCCAGATGGCCTTGGCCCTGCATCTGCAGCCAGACCACATAGGCCAGACCCGGCACGGTCAGGATCAGACATTCGATAAAGAGGCCGCTCTGGGCATCTGCGGCGATCTGTTTGCGCAAGACCCCATAGAGGCAAAAGGACAGGGCCAAGGCCAGCGACATAAAGGGCGGATGGCCCAGCGCTGCGGTCTGGAACAGGACGCCGATGACCGCAAGGCCGATGGCCACCATGCCCACCCGGCTGATCTTCTCGCGAAACAGCAGCGCCCCGGCCAGCATGTTCATGAGCGGGTTGATATAGTAGCCGAGGCTGGCCTCCAGCGTATGGCCGCTATTGACCGTGATCAGAAACAAAAGCCAGTTCAGGCCGATCAAGAGGGCCGAGAGGGTCAACCATCCCATCAGCTTGGGATCGCGCAGGATGGCCATGACCTGACCGCCTTGCCGCGCGAGCAGCACAAGCCCGCCAGCCCAGAAAACGGACCAAAGGGCGCGGTGACCGGTAATCTCCCAGGGGGAAATGCCGCTGCGGCCCATGGCCTGGAACATCAGGGGCATCAGCC
>CAISGS010000305.1 GCA_903884915.1 uncultured Caulobacteraceae bacterium
CGCGGGTCTCGGCGCACTGGGCACCCCCCTGACCTATGGCACGGCCAAGGCGGGCATGAACCACATGGCCAAGGAACTGGCGCGGCTTACCGGCCCCAGCGGCGTGCGAGTGAATGTCATCGCGCCGGGCAACATCATCTTCCCAGACGGGGAGTGGGAAGAACGGGCCAATGGCTCGCGCGGCGGGGCGTGGCAGCGTTGGATCGACCGCGAGGTACCGATGAAACGGTTCGGCAAGCCCGAAGAGATCGGCTCCGCCGCCGCCTTCTTGCTCAGCAATCGGGCCAGCTTCATCACCGGGGCCATCTTGCCCGTTGACGGTGGCCAGACGCGCTAAGGTTTGCGCGCATGGGTCATAATCGGATCGTGATTGGCCAAAAGCGCGATCAGGTTTAGAAGCTCTGACAATAGACCGGTGCTGTACACCGGCACTTTGCAATTGCTGCCCTTTGGCGGCATCCATAAGAGGTCTTACGGCATGACGACTGCATCCTCGATCGCCCGCCCTTCACGGCTCAAGAGCCTGATGTTGGCGCTACTGCTGCCCTTGGCTCTGGGAGCCTGCGGCATCAACAATATTCCTACCAAGGAAGAGCAGGCCAAGGCCGCGCTCGCCGATGTTCAGGCGCAATATCAGCGCCGCTCGGACCTAATCCCCAATCTGGTCGCCACGGTTCAGGGCTATGCCCAGCAAGAGCGCAGCGTTCTGGTCGAGGTCACCCAAGCCCGCGCCTCGGCTACCCAGGTCAAGCTTGACGCCGCAACCATCACTAACCCTGAAATGTTCGCCAAATATCAGGCCGCGCAGTCACAGCTTTCTGGCGTTCTGGGCCGGTTGATGATGATCAGCGAGAAATATCCAGACCTGAAGTCCAACACCAATTTCTTGGCCCTTCAGTCCCAACTGGAAGGCACTGAGAACCGCATCGCCGTGGCCCGCCGCGACTATAATGAGGCGGTTCGGGTCTATAATACCGAGCTTCGTACCTTCCCGGGTGTGATCTGGGCCTCGACGGTCCATAAGGACTCCAAGGCGATGATTGCCTTCACCGCGACCGAGGCGGCCAAAGCGCTCCGACGGTGAATTTTGCACCCGCTGCCCCTGCCGTTGCCGCGCCTGCTAGCAAGTGATCTTGGCCGCTCGATCCCTAGCCCCTAGCGCCCGGCCATTCTGGGCCGGACTGGCTATCGTGCTGGTCAGCGTGGTGATGCTGGCCCTGCCCGCGGGTGCGGCACCGACCTTCCCGCCCTTGACGGGGCGAGTGGTCGACAATGCCCATCTGCTATCTGCAGAAGGCACGCAGGCCTTGAGCGCCAAGCTCGAAGCCTTCGAGGCGGCGACCGGCCATCAGGTCGTGGTCGTCACCTTGCCGACGCTGCAGGGCTATGAGATCGAGGATTACGGCTATCAACTGGGCCGCACCTGGCAGATTGGCCAGAAGGGCAAAAATGATGGAGCCCTCCTGATCATCGCCCCAACCGAGCGCAAGGTGCGGATCGAGGTTGGCTATGGCCTCGAAGGGGTGATGACCGACGCCCTCAGCAACGTCATTATCCAACAGAAGGTCCTGCCATCCTTTAAGGCCGGAGACATGGAGGCTGGGATTATCGGCGGTACTGACGCCATCATCGCCCAGCTATCGGCCAGCCCAGAAGAGGCCGCCGCCACCCTCAAGGCGGTCAGCAAGCCCTCTCACCGCTCAAATAGCAAGATTGATCCCGGCGCTCTGATCATGATGATCTTTGTCCTGTTCTGGGTCATGGGCGGCGTCTTTGGCCGTCGCCGTGGCGGATTGGGTGCCCTCCTGCCGTGGATCATCCTCAGTGGCAGTTTTGGTGGCGGCCGCAGCGATAATGATGGATTTGGCGGCGGCGGATTTGGCGGAGGCGGCGGCTCCTTCGGCGGCGGCGGATCGTCAGGGAGCTGGTAGCCATGAGCATGACACATGAAGATCACCAGAAGATCGCCGACGCGGTGGCCGATGCGGAGACCCGCACCTCGGCTGAGATTGTCTGCGTCATTACCCAAGAATGTTCCGACTATCGCGAAGTCCCCCTCGCTTGGGCGGCTGTTTTGGCCCTAATCGTACCGGCGGCAGCCTTCGCCTTGGGTCTGAGCCCCAGTCTATTGACGAGCCTGAACAATGGCTGGGTGGCTGGTCACACCAGCGGCTTTAACGATGCCGTGCGCCTGTCGCTGGGGGCCTATGCTGTGGCTCAAAGTGCTGTATTTCTTCTGGTCTGGTTGGCCATCAGCCTGCCCACAGTACGGCGCGCCATGACGCCTGCGGGCCTGCGCAATCGCCGCGTCCATGAGGCCGCCTTGCGCCAGTTCGTGGCCCGCGGCATTGCCAAGACCACCGATGCCAACGGCGTCTTGATCTTCGTCTCGCTGCTGGATCGGCGGGTCGAGGTTCTGGCCGATGCCGGGGTCCATGCCGCTGTGCCAGCAGGCACTTGGGATAAGGCCGTCAGCGCGGTGCGCGTGGCCATGAAGGCTCACCACCGCGCCGAGGGTCTGGTCGCAGCGGTCAAGATCTGCGGCGACGCCCTCGCCCCCGCCTTCCCGGCCGGTGAGTATAATCCCGACCAACTGCCCAACGGCGCCATCCTGATCTAGCCTCTACCCGGTGATCCGAAGCTTAACTTAGCCGATCACTCGTAAGGATAGGCGTTGCACCTGCCAAGCGCCTCTGTCCCTATTGGGCAAGGCAAGCTCGGACCTGATTCTGTTGGCTTGTGCGGCTGGAGGTCTTACGGATGCTGACCCTCGCGGGCATCGCGATCATCGCCATTGGCTTTGTGGCGGGGTTCAATCCGTTGCTGGTCGTAACCGTGGCTGCGGTCGTAACCGGCTTGGCCGCAGGTCTGTCCCTGCACGAGGTGATCAGCGCGCTGGGCAAGGCCTTCAACGATAATCGCTATGTCAGCATGGTCTGGCTGGTCTTGCCGGTGATCGGTTTGTTAGAGCGCGCGGGATTACAGGACCGCGCCCGGGCCCTGATCAACCGCCTCGCCAACGCCACGACCGGCCGCCTGCTGATCGCCTATTTCTTCCTTCGCCAGATTGCGGCGGCCCTCGGGCTCACCAGCCTTGGCGGGCAGGCCCAGATGGTCCGCCCCCTGATCGCCCCCATGGCTGAGGCGGCCAGCGAAGCGCGCTTTGGCCCCTTGCCCGACCCTGTCCGTTCTCAGATCCGCGCCCAAGCTGCAGCGGCGGACAATATTGCCCTATTCTTTGGCGAGGACATCTTCATCGCCATGGCCTCAATCCTGCTGATCCGAGGCTTTTTAGCCGGGAACGGGATCGAGGTTGAGCCCTTCGCCCTATCGGTCTGGGCCATTCCCACCGCTATCGTTGCGCTGCTGGTCCATGGGGTCCGGCTTTGGCAACTCGACCGGCAGCTGGCGGGCAAGATGCAGGCGGTCAAGCCATGATCACCTTGAGCTTTGTTTATGTGCTGGGTGGGGCGCTGTTTACAGCCGTCGCGATCCTGTCCGGGCTTGATCCGTCCAATCCCAAGCGCGCGGGCACCACCGCCTTTTGGGGCCTGATGGCACTGAGCCTGCTGCTCGGGGATCAGATCAGCGACTTTGGCAATGGCCTGATTGTCCTTGGCATGGCCGTCATTGCCGGAACCGGAGGGCTGGGCAAGGGCTCGCTGACCCCAGAGGCCGAGACTGATCGCCAAGCCTTTCGCCGAGACCGAGGGGCAAGGATCGGAAACTGGCTTTTGGCCCCGGCCCTGATCGTGCCGACTACCGCCTTGACCGGGACCTTGCTGCTCAAGGACCTGATGGTTGGCGGCGTTCATCTGGTGGATCCCAAGCAAGCCACCTTGATCGCGATGGCCTTTGGCGTGCTCCTCGCCCTCGCTGTCGCCCTGCCCCTGATCCGCACCACGCCTATGGTGCCCCTGCAGGAGGCCAGACGGCTTTTGGATACGGTGGGCTGGTCTGCGGTCCTGCCGCAAGCCTTGGCCGCGCTGGGCGCTGTCTTTGCCCTCGCGGGGGTTGGCAAGGTCATAGGCGCCCTAACCACCACCTATATCCCAGCCCACAGCCCACTGGCCGCCGCCGCCCTCTATTGCTGCGGCATGGCCGGGTTCACCATCCTGATGGGCAATGCCTTTGCCGCCTTCCCGATCATGACCGCCGGGATTGGGTTGCCCCTCGTGGTGATGCAGTTTGGCGGCAATCCCGCCGTGGTCTGCGCCATCGGGATGCTGTCGGGCTTTTGCGGGACCTTGATGACGCCGATGGCCGCGAACTTCAATCTCGTGCCCGCCGCACTGCTCGAACTGCCTGACCGCTATAGCGTTATCAAGGTCCAAGCCCCGACCGCGCTGATCCTGCTGGCCGCCAATATCGTTCTCATGACCCTTTTTGCCTTTTAAAGTCTGATCTCCATGCCCCAAGCCGATCCCAAGAGCCTCAATGCCGATCTGGCTGGCCGATTTGCCGCCATCGCGCTTGGCCATGTCACGAGAGAATATCCGCACAAGCTGGACCATGTGCTGAATGGGCCAGACGATGCCGCCACGCCCAAGGCGCTGCATCCTATCTTCTATGGCAGTTTTGATTGGCACTCTTGCGTCCATGGCTACTGGCTTCTGGTCCGCACCTTGCGCCTCTTTCCCGACATGGCCCCGGCCCGAGAGGTCAATGCCTTGCTGGCGGCGCAATTGACCCCCCGCAAGGTCGAGGGCGAGCTCGCCTATCTGACCCGGCCCTTTAGCGGGGGCTTTGAGCGGCCCTATGGCTGGGCCTGGCTATTCATGCTGCAGGCCGAGTTGATGCAGGTGGACACGGTCCAAGGCCGCGACTGGAGCGCCGCCCTCGCCCCCCTGACCGCCGCCTTCCGCAGTCGCATGATCGCGCACCTGCCCAAGATGACCTATCCGGTAAGGGCGGGCACCCATAACAATACCGCCTTCGCCATCGCGCTTGGCCTCGACTATGCCCGCGTGGCCAAGGACACGGCCCTATCCCAAGCCCTGCGCACCAAGGCCATGGACCTGTTCCTTGGCGATGAAAACTGCCCCGCTTGGGAGCCAAGCGGCGAGGACTTCCTCTCCCCCGCCCTGATGGAGGCCGAAGCCATGAGGCGCGTCCTGCCCGGCGCCCAATATAGCCTCTGGCTCGACCGCTTCTTGCCGGGCCTGGCCGCCAAGACACCCGCCACCCTGTTTCAACCGGCCTATGTCAGCGACCGCACAGACGGCAAGATCGCCCATCTGGACGGATTGAACCTGAGCCGGGCCTGGTGCTGGCGCGGCATTGCCAGCGCTATCGATCCAGACGACCGCGCTCGCAGCACCAGCCGCACCAACGCCCTCGCCGCCGCCGACCGCCACCTCGCCGCAGGTCTGCCCGAGATCGCAGGCGACTATATGGGCGAACATTGGCTTGCCAGTTTCGCCCTTTTGGCCCTCAGCCCACCGTCCCAAACAGCCTCAAACGGATAAATCGTACAGAACCACAGCAATTCGTCCCCGCGTACCTTGCTGCATCGCCCAGATTTTTGTACCAACGCACCAACGGAGACGTGCCCGAGAGGCCGAAGGGACTCGTTTGCTAAATGAGCGTACCCCAAAAGGGTACCGTGGGTTCGAATCCCACCGTCTCCGCCACCATAAATCATTGAATTTTTGAGAGATTATAACTAATCAGCCACCCTTCCGGTTAGGCTGGGACCGCGCGCGCGTGCGCGGCGTGGATCTGCGGCAGGATCGTTGCGAGATGGCTCATCTCTTGGGCGCAGTGGATCAGCAGGTCACTGGCCTGTTGCGGTTTGATCGGCGCGAGGCGGGCGGCAAGGCCTCCGAGCAGAATGCTCGAAAGCGCAACCAAATTTCACCTGACAAGTCCAACCGTCGTGATAGGTTTCATAAAAAGACCAAGGGAAGAGACGTCACATGCTGTCAGATGACGACAAAGAACAGTTTCGCAAGCTGGGCTATCTGATCAAACCGGCCATGATCGACACTGATCGCGCCGCCGCCGTGGCCGAGGAGATCGACCGCTATGTCGAGGCTGAGCCGCGTTTTGATGGCAGCAATATCTGGAAATATGACCGGCTCTGCGACCTGATTGTCGATGCCCAGACCCTCGCCATCACCGACGACATTATGGGCGGTGAGGCCTTCACCTTCCATCACTGCCACGCCGCGCGCCACGATCCGGGTTTGGCCGGGATCGCTTGGCACCATGACTATGAGCAGATCCCGCAGACCAATCGCAGCCATACGCAGTTGCACGTCCTGCACTATCTGGATGGCCTGAACGGCACGGTCGGCGACCTTCTGCTGCTGCCCAAGAGCCATCGCTCGGTCATGAGACGCGATGCCATGGCCTTCCTCGGCGATCAGTTGGTGCCGGGCACGGTTGTGGTCAATGACATCCCACCAGGCTCCGTCGTCTTTGCCCATTCAGCCCTTGTCCATGCCCGTCGGCCCCAACCGGGCGGCGGCGATCGCAAGCGCTATTTCATCGATATTGCCTTCATGCAGAACGGCATCCAGTGGCCGTCCTATGGCCGCGAGGGCTGGCGTGAGACCTTGGACGCGATGGACCGCAAGCTGCATATGCCGTCGCGCCCCACCCTGTTCAGCAAAGACAATTTCTTCGACATTGCGGACGGTGTCGCACGGGTTCACAGGCGCCCCGGCAGCTTGGCCATGCTCCTGCCCGAACAGGCCGCCAGCGCCCGTCCGGTGTCCGGCGCCATTCCGATTGTGCAATAATGACCCAGATCAGCAGCGACCTTCCTCCGCCCAGCGGCCTAGACCGCCTGCACGAGATCGACGCCGAGACGGTGGCTGGCTTCCAAGCCAATGGGCACGCGGTGGTTCGGGGACTGGCCAGCGCCGAAGAGATTGCCGCCTTCCGTCCAACGCTCGAGACCCTCGTCGCCCACATGACCCGGCGCATGCCGCCGATGGAAGAGCGCGACACCTATGGCAAGGCGTTCCTTCAAGCTCATAATCTGTGGACCCGCGAAGAGGCGGCCAAGCAGTTTGTCTTTTCAGCCCGCTTTGCCAAGGCTGCCGCCGACCTGATGGCGGTGCCGGGCGTGCGGCTCTATCACGATCAGGCCCTGTTCAAAGAGCCGGGCGGCGGCCACACCCCTTGGCATCAGGACCAAACCTACTGGCCGCTGGACACGTCCGACACCATCACCATGTGGATGCCCTTGGTCGATGTGCCCGCCGATGTCGGCACCATGACCTTTGCCAATGGCAGCCAGACCCACGGCGATCTTGGCCGCTATATTATCGGCGATGAGTCCGAAGAGAAGTTCAATGAGATCGTCAAGGAGATGGGCCTGATCACCCAGACCCACGGCGCGCTCAAGGCCGGGGACGCCACCTTCCATCGCGGCTGGACCCTGCACCGGGCCCCGCCCAATCCCACGCCGCTCCTGCGCTCGGTTATGACGATCATCTGGTATGCCGACGGCACGCGGGTGAGCCAAGATGTCAGCGGCGCGCGCTATTACGATCACATCCTGTGGCTGGCTGAAACCCCATCTGGAGACAGAGCTGAGGGCCCCTTGAACCCACTTCTGTGGCCAAGGTGAGCACAGCCCTCTTTGACCTGACGGGGCGCACTGCCCTCATTACTGGCTCTAGTCGAGGGATTGGTCTGGCCCTTGCGCGCGGCCTAGGCGCGGCCGGGGCTCAGATCATTGTCAATGCCCGTAACCCGGATCAGGCCAAGGCCGTGGCCACCAGCCTTGCCACTGATGGGATCGCCGCTCAGGCCTGCGCCTTTGACGTGACGGAGCCTGCACAGATCGCCCTCGCCATCGCCCAGTGCGAGGCTGAGATCGGACCGATCGACATCCTGATCAACAATGCCGGTATCCAGCACCGCCAGCCCCTGCTCGATCTGGACCATGCTGACTGGCGCGCTGTGATGTCGACCAATCTGGACTCGGTCTTCTCGGTCAGCCGCGAGGTGGCGCGCGCCATGATCCCGAGAGGCCGGGGCAAGATCATCAGCATCGCCTCCCTGATGAGCGAGGTCGCCCGCCCCGGAACCGCGCCCTATGCGGCGGCCAAGGGCGGCGTGAAGATGCTGACCCGCGCCATGTGCGTCGAATGGGCAGCCCATGGCCTACAGATCAACGCCATCGGCCCGGGCTATTTCGCCACCGACCTGACCGCTGCCCTCGTTGCTGATCCGACCTTCGACCAGTGGATCCGGGGGCGCACGCCCGCCGGACGCTGGGGCCGGGTCGAGGAACTGGTCGGGGCCGCTGTCTTCTTGGCCTCTGACGCCTCAAACTTCGTCAATGGCCAGACCCTCTATGTCGACGGCGGCGTGCTGGCGGGGCTGTAGAGCGACCCTCACGAGCCCTAGACGCTGAGCCAAAAGCGCCCAATAGTGACCGCCTAACCGGGACAACCGGATCTAACGCGCCCCTCAAACCGAGCTCGCCGCGATGCGAGCCGCAAGAGGTGGCCACGGGGGGAAGACCATGTATATCCGCCAACTGGGCCTTGGAGCCCTGATTGTATCGCTGGCCCTATCGGGGGGCGCGAGCGCCAAGGACCAGACCTATCGCGCTGAACTGACCCGCACGGCCTATGGTGCGCCCCACATCACCGCCAAGGACTATGGCGGGCTGGGCTATGGGGCCGGTTACGCGGCGGCCGAAGACAATTTCTGTGACTTTGCCGAGCGGATCATGACCGTCAGCGGCGAGCGCTCGCGCTATCTGGGCCCGGGCGAGCGCGATGCCAATATTGTCAGCGATCTCTATCACGCAAGGCTGCTTAAGACCGGCCAACTGGACGCCAAGCTGGCCGGCGATGTGCCCGGTGGGTTCAAGCCCTCGAAGAATGCGCGCGATCTGATCAAGGGCTTTATTGCTGGCATCAACCGCTATGTTCAGGACACAGGCGTGGCCAACCTGCCGGATGACCGGTGCAAGGGCGCGGCTTGGGTGCGGACCTATACCGAACGGGACTATTGGCAGGTGATGGTCGTCGGACAGATTCCGACCCTGCTGCCTGGCGTCGCCACCGCTGCACCTCCTGGAATTCCGGACATTGTCGCGCCCCACGCGCCGGTCGAGCGCTCTCCGGTTCCAGAGGGGCAAAATGGCAGCAATGCCTACGCCCTTGGCCGAGAGGTGACTAAGTCAGGCCATGGCGTCCTGCTCGGCAATCCGCACTATCCGTGGGACGGCATCAACCGTTTCACGCGGATGCACCTGATCATTCCGGGCAAGCTAAACATTGTTGGCGCAGGCCTTGAGAACACACCCTTCCCCGGCATCGGCCATAATCAGTGGATGGCGTGGACCCATACGGTCTCGACCGCCCGCCGCTTTGGCCTGTTCGAACTGACCCTCGACCCCAAGGATCCGACCGCCTATCTGCTGGATGGCAAGTCTGTGCCGATGGAACGGACCACCGTTACGGTTCAGGTCAAGACCGATGGCGGTTTGGTGCCCTTGACCCGCACCCTCTATGACACCCGCTATGGTCCGATGGTGGAGAGCCTGATCAATCCTTGGACGGCTGAGCGCGCCTATGCGGTGCGTGATGCACCTGTGGGCCTGCGCAGCATCGACCAGTATCTGACCATGTTCCAAGCGCGTAATGTCCGGCAACTCGCCGCGGCCTTAAGCCAGTATCAAGCGGCCGGGTTCAACACCACGGCGGTGGATACCGGCGGCGAAGCCTTCTATGGCGATATCGGTCCCCTGCCCTATGTCACAGACGCGAAGGCTGAAGCCTGCTCGGCCTCGGATCTGGCGCGCAAGGCGTGGAAAGAGACCCGTGTTCCGGTGCTCGACGGCTCGCGCTCGGCCTGCGATTGGGACAGCGATCCTAAGGCGGTTACCACCGGCATCTATCCCGCCTCTGCCCTGCCCAAGATCTTTCGCAACGACCATCTGAGCAACTCGAACGACAGCTATTGGCTGTCCAACCCCAAACAGCCCTTGGCCGGATATGGCCGCATCTTTGGCGAAGAGGCCACCACGCGCTCCTTGCGCACCCGCCTAGCCCTCAAACAGATCGATGATCGTCTGAGCGGACAGGACGGGCTTGGGGCCCCGAAATTTGATTTGAAAACGGTCGAGGCGGTTTTGTTCGGCAACCGCAATCTGGGCGCAGAAATGACGCGCGATCCACTGGTTGCCCTTTGCCGCAAGGCAGCGGCGGGACCTCAGCCGGACCTCACCGAGGCCTGCGACGCCTTGGCCGCGTGGGACCTTAAGGTCAATCTCGACAGTCGCGGCGCGCACATCTTCCGGCTCTTTGTCGAAAAGAACGGGCTGGTCTTTAAGGTGCCTTTCAATCCCGCTGATCCGGTCAATACGCCCAACAGCCTAGACGTCGACAGTCCCAAGGTGCTGGCCGCGCTGGTCGATAGCGTCAAGCAGCTGCGCGCGCTCAACATCCCGATGAACGCCGCCCTTGGCCAGATTCAGAATGAACCCCGCGCTGGCGGTGAGCGCATCCCCATCCATGGCGGCCCCGGACCAGAGGGGATCTTCAATGTCATCACGCCAGTCGACCTGAAGGCCGAAAAGGGCTGGACCAAGATCCGTCACGGCTCCAGCTGGATCATGGCGGTCGAGTTCACCGACAAGGGACCCTTGAGCCAAGGGGTACTGACCTATTCCCAGTCCACCAACCCAAGCTCACCCCATGCCGCCGACCAGACCCGGCTCTATTCGCAAAAGGGCTGGGACGATCTCTATTTCACCCCCGCAGCGGTAAAAAAGGCCGCCGTCTCAACCCGGGTCTTGACGGGCCCCTAGGCGGCCTTGACGACGCCCGCAACCATGTCTCGGCGAAGCCAACGGCAGGTCAGCAGGAAGAAGAACCCGCCAAGGGCATAGAAGGTCGATGTAATGAGCATCGAGTTCTGCAGGCTTTCTGGGTGGGCGGCGGCACAGACGCCCTGCTCCATGGCAGACAGGGCTGTCTTTGCGGTGCCTTCGCACATCTTGCGGGTCAGTTCCGCAGCGCCCAAATGCGCCACCTGCAGCTTAAACAGGTGGTCGCTCAGCCATCCGATGAACAGAGGACCAAACCCGTAACCCAGCAGATTGACGAGGAACAACATCACCGCCGTCGAGACCGCCCGCACCTGAGCCGACACAACGCCCTGCCCAATCGTATATTGCGCGGCCAGATAGCCGTACTTGATCGCCCCGCCAAGGCACAGGGCGACAAGGCAGACGGTCAGGTCTGAGGTGGTAAAGGCCAACAGATAGAAAGGCACGCTCAGGGTCAGACCGATGGCCGTCATCCACGCAATAGCGTTGGGATATTTCTTGGACATGCGCTCGGCCATCCAACCCATCGCCACCGTGCCGACCGCCGACGATAGGGCGACAGGGGTATTGATCATCAAGGCCGCTTCACCAGCCGACAGGCCAAAGCTTCGGTTGATGAACAGCGACTGGAACGAGCTGATCCCATAGCCACAGAAGGCCGCGACGGTTGCGCCTGCGCACATAACCCAAAACGAGGTCTTGGTGGACAGTTCCGCCAAGGCCAGCTTGAAGCTGGGCCGGGCACTGCGCACTGTGCCAGGCGGGTCGGTATAGCCGCGCGGCGGCTCCTTGACCGTCATCTTCAAAAGGATAGCCACAAGCACGCCCGGCGCACCAATGACAAAGAAGGCTGCGCGCCATCCGAAGGCGTCCGTGATCGGGCCCCCGACCAGATTGGCCAAGGCCCCGCCCAAGGTGACGCCCATAGCGTAATAGCCCAAGGCCGTTGATCGTTTGTTAGCGGGGTAATAGTCCGCGATCAGAGAATTGGCCGGCGGTGTACAGCCTGCCTCACCAATGCCCACCGCCACGCGGCAGCTCAGCAGCACCCAAAAGGCGCCCAGCGTAATCCCGCCCAGCGTGACTTCGCGCGACAGACCGCAAAGGGCCGTGGCCAAGGACCAAAGGGCAACACAGACCGACATGATCCAGACCCGGTGCCGCGTCTCTGCGAACTGCGCCAATGGAATGCCGACCACCGTATAGAGCAGCGCAAACCCAAAGCCGGTCAGCAACCCAAAGGCCGTGTCGGAAATGCCCAGCTCTGGCTTCATCTGCGGCGCCACCACAGACAGAAGACCCCGATCTACGAAGTTGAGAATATAGACCAGCAACAGAATATTGATGACATAGAAGCGATAGGGCTGAGTTCCGAACCCAGCAATATGGCCGTCCTGCTCCGCCGCAGCCGTTGCACTCACGCTTCACTCCCCAATGGGGTTCGCCCCCCATCCTATGTCTCTGTTAGTCTCTTGTTGCGGCTCATCCTATGGAGGAGCCCCCTATTGAGCAAGGGCCTCCATCGCGGCATGACCTCAAGCGCCGTCACCCCACCTGCGGCCAGTCTGGCAGGGCCAGTTTGACGGGCTGGCCCTTGAGGGTGGTAGCCAGATGGACGAGGAAGCTAGCAATGCCCGCCGCACCCTGCATATAGCCGGTCTGGGCCTCTAGGAAGTCGGGACGGTCGCGATGTTCGGCCTGGATCCAGCTTCGGCGATCCCCTTCAAGGCGGCTATGGGCCACGATCACGTCGGCGCAGCGTTTGGCCAGCGACAGATAGGCCTCGTCGCCGGTCCGCTCAGCCATCAAAAGCGCGAACTCGCCCACGCCCGCATCGCCGCAACACTGGCTATGGTTGGCCCACAGTCCCTTGGAGCGGGATTCCGGAGCCCCCAGCGCAAGCATGCCCCGGGTCAGGGCGCGGGCCTCGTCCAGCCACTCGGCCTCGCCCGTGACAGCATAGAGCTCTAGGAACAGTCGCCCGGTTCCGGCCGGGCCATGACAGGCCCCCAGATAGAAGATCGGGTTGCGCGCCTCTTCGGTGTGACAGACCAGACGCCCATCGCCGACCGTGCTGGCGCGGCTCTGGACATAGCGGGCCGCAGATTTGGCCGCCTCCAGATAGCGCTCATCGCCCGTGGCGCGATAGACCTCGAGCAGGAAATAGCCGACGCCCGCGCCGCCATGGGCAAAGTTGGGGGCGGTAAAGGCAAAGGGCATGTCCGCCATCATCAGCCACCGTAGGCCATCCGCCGTCGGCTCGGCCACCTCCAGCAAGCGCTCGGCGCAGGCGACGGCCCAGTCCAGCGCCTTGGGGCTCAAGCCATGCCTGTGGCCATAGAGTAGGACAAGACCCGCTCCTGCTGCCCCGACCGACTGGTCATAGATCTCACGATCGCCGGTAAAACCGGTAATGTCGGAAAAGGGCATGGGCTCGATCCAGCCGATGCCGCTGCCCAGATCGCTGGCCTGCGCGCGCAGATGGTCCAGGCACTGTCCCGCGAGGATGCGGAAGTCTTCACGTCCGGTGGCCCGCGCCAACTCGCTCATGGCAAAGGCATAGCCGGGCCAACCGCGCGACACACTGACCGACAGATGATCGACCCGGCCCAGATGGGTGGCCACCTCCTCGCCCGCCGCAATGGCCTTGGCCAGCGCCGCCGGATCACCGGTCGCGGCATGGAGTTCGAGCAGCAGCAGGATAATGCCCGACGAGCCGTGATAGAGGCTGTAGTCCGACCCCGAGCCCTGATCCGCCCGCCGCCACTTGGCCCGGCCCTCAATCTGCTGCCCATCAATAAACTGCGCCGCCTGCTGCGCGGTCGCCAGATAGTCGGTCATGCTTGCCCCCCAGATCGGCGAAACTCCGCTCGCTCAGGTTAGGCTTAGGCCGAGGGCGCGGGGGGCTCAAGGGGAAAGAGGGATTGGGCGGGCTGCTTACGGCACGCCTTGATTGACAACTAAGGTTGACATACCGATTGGCCTGATTGTGTCTGCAGCCGGCGGTGACAAGTCGAGCCAGACGACGGACATTAAGACGGCCCTCAATTTGGCACGGGAGATTTGATATGACTTTGAAAACCACCCCGTTCGATATTGTC
>CAISGS010000306.1 GCA_903884915.1 uncultured Caulobacteraceae bacterium
AGCAGGAACGGCGCGTAGACCCGGCCAATCTCGGCCAAGAGCGGCGATAGGGCCGCGCGCGCCTCATCGGCGGTGAACCAATCGCCCTCTTGCGGGTCGAGCCCCGACAGATCTTCCATCAGATCCAACCAGGCCCGCACCCGATAGGACCGCGCGATGGTAATGGCCGCAGAGGTGGGCTCGATGATCGCCAGTTGGGTCAACTGACCATAGAGCGCAAAATCGGCCGATGAGGGCCTAGCGCCCAAGACATAGCCCCTATGCTGCAAAAGGCCGTCGAGAATGTCGATGAACCGCTCATAGCTTGATTCAATGGTCTCGGCCGTTACCCCATTGGAGCCCACCACATAGAGCCGATCAAATTGGCGCTTCGAAATGGCGTCTGAATATTGCTTGGCCGCGCCCGGCTCGGACCGGTTCTGAGCCCAATAGACCAGCATTGGCCCGGCATTGTCGTGGTCGGCCTTATGGTACCAACGAAAATGGAACATGGCCTTGGTCAGCCATTCATCCGCATAGTCCTCAATCAGATCATTCAAGAACGACAGGACAGGATCGGTCGGGATCGCAGAGCGACCCTCATATTCTCCCTCAAGCCGACGGGTCAGGGGCGTGGAATCGGTCACAGCCTCAAGGCCGCCCTGTCCATCGGGATAGTAGAAGGTCGGCAGGAGCGGCACCTTGGGGACAGGATAGCCCGGCTTGGGCGGACGGCCCGAGGTCCAGTGGACCGCATAGGGGATGCGCCGATAGCGCAACAAGGCCACCATCTTACGGGTATAGGGAGAGCCTGGAGCCCCCATCAATTCCAACGGTGCTTGGGTCATGGTCATGGGATCCTCCGACAGGCTAAACCGGCGTGATTATTATTGGCAACGAAACTGCCAATAATTCCTCGCCTGGTCAAGCCGCCCTTAGGGGCGCGCTATACCGGCCGGGGCTTGGTGCCCAAACGGCGGCGCGGCGCCGGTCTGCGGACCATCGTGGCGCTAAGATCAGAGGCCGACAGATTGATGCCATCGCCGAGCGGACCGGGATCATCTGGAATGGGCGCCGCGCCGATGGCTGAGGCGGCTGCGGCCACAAAGGGGGCGGAGGCCTCATAGGCCGAGGGCAGGGACGGCAGCTCACTGATCGACCGCTCGCGGCGCTCAAAGCGAGGATGGATCAACTCCCCGGTCTCAGCATAGGCGACAGACAGTCGCGCCCAGTCGCCGGGCGTATAGGCGAAGGCCCGGCCTTCGGGATCGAGGTCAGACCAGTCCGGCTCTTGCGGCGCCGAAGCGCCCCGAGCGATCCAGGCGCGGGCTTCATCCGAGCGATGGGCGGCAAAATGGACACGCGCCATTAGACCACAGAGGCGCGCGGTCGGCGCAACATCAGGCTCGAGCAGGACCGAGGCAAAGGTCAGGGCCGCCGACGGGTCGGCCAGCAAAAGCGCCTGCTCGACCATGAGAATCTGACTTTCGCGGTGACCGGGATTGAGCGCCGCCAAGGCCTGCAAACGGACCGCGCGGGCCTTTGGCGTCTCGCGGCTATTCAAGTCCCGATAGGCCAGCCAAAGAGCGGGGTGGGGACCGGACCGCCACGCCGTTTCAATGAGAGAAGAGGCCTTAGAGGCCTTGCCATCCGCCTGTAAAAGCCGGGCCGCCATCACCGCGCCCGGCGCGAAGCCCGGCTGAAGCTTGGTGGCCTGAAGGGCCAGATCCAAAGCCTGAACCCGCGCCCGATCATCAATCTGGTTCTCAAGACCCGCTGCCGTCGCGGCCAAGAGCGCCGCACGGCCACGGTCCGCCACGATCGGCGAAACGATCTTACGGTCTTGGGCCCCTTTCAAAAGGGCTAAGGCCTCAGCCCAATCAGCACTTTGCAGCTGATGTTCGAATACCGCCCGCCACGCCCAGCGCGCGGTCTTGGCCAAGCCATAGGCCTCTTGAGCATGGCGCAGGGCCTTGGCGCGATCGCCCTGCAAAAGCGCCGCTTGCATCAGGCCCCGATGGGCCGCAAGCCGCATATCGGGAAAGCCGAGCATGGCCGTGTAGGCCGCCTGAACAGCCGCAGCGTCACCCGCCGCCTCAGCCGCCTGCGCCGCCAAGAGCCGAACCAAGGCTGGGGTGTCCTCGACAAGATCGGCGGCCTTTTGGCCCAACCGCCGCGCCTCGGATCCGTCGCCTGCTGCTGCGGCCAGAAAGCCGCGCGTCAGAACCTCGTTGCCTTGTCGACGGCGGGTTTCCGCGCGCGCTAAGGCCGCGCGGCGCGGCATTCCGATCAACCAGATTAGGCCTTGCCAAAACAGGGTTGCAAAGAGGGAGGTAAAAACAACCGCCAGCAGAGCTGCAGCCGCCGTCATGTCGAGACGCCAGCCCACCCACTCAACCGTTGCATGACCCGGCGCACCGGTCACCGACAGGCCAATGACGGCAACGACACAGACGAAAAATAGAATGAAGGCGACGCGGATCATGCGCCAACCTCGCGGCCCGTGGCACGGCTCAGGGACTTAAGGGCCGACGCCCGCAAGGCGCCGATCTGGCGATCCAGTTCCGCCCGCCGCTCCAGTCCCGACCGCCACTGGGTCATGGACAGTTGCGCATCCTTGGGCAGGTCGTCCAAGGCCTTTAGGGTCGCATCAAGCTCGCCATCATTGAGCAGCCGCTCGGCGCGGGCCAAAACCGCATCTGGACCCTTGCCGGTGACCTTGTCGACGCGCCGAATGGTGACGATGGAGGCCAGAACATGGAGGGCCTCAGCAAAGGGGCCCGAATCCTTGCCCGGCGTTCGGGCTGCGACGGCCGCCTTTGCGGCAACCTCTGGGAAGCTGCTGGCTAATGCAGAGCGGGTCGGGGCACCGGTTTGGGCGAGACGGCGCAGGGTCCGCAAGTCTGTGGTGGCAGGTAAGAGCGGCTCAACCGCCTTGAGGTCATCATCAAAGGGCTGTGAAGATTGCGCCGCCTGTTGCAGGGCTGACGCCGCCAGCGCGGAGGCCGCAGCCGCAGCCTGCTGATGTTGGTCCGCCTCAAGCCGTCCGACCCGCTGGTTGATCGCAAAAAGCTCGGCGTCCGGAACGGTGGGCTTGGGCGCGTCAAGCGCAAGCTCATCGGCTGGCGCTGTCGCCGCATCGGCTGATCCCGAAGCGGACGGTTCAGCTACCCGGGTCGTCGTCGCAGTGGGGCTCGGAGATGCGGCGCTCTGTCTAAAGACCTGCGGGCCATAGACGCCAATAAAGACACCCAGTCCGATACAGACTAGGCCGAAAACCATCGACACCCAAAAACCCAAACCCAGAAGTGACCGACGCCGCACGACGGGCGAGGGTCCTAAATTTGGGGCCGTGCTGTGATCGGGTTCCATAATCAAAGGCCTGCAGGTTCAATTGCCGCCGGATGCGGCCTCACAGTGTTGGACGTCTAATCTAACAGACTAAGGATTGAAGCTTCGTTCGCAATCGGGGCAACAGCCCTTTGACGGAACTTTATGGCATTTAGTGGCATAAGTGCGGCCTCAGAGAGACCAAAAAGACACATATTTTGCGCTTCGTGCCGCGAAATCATGGCCGCCGCCCGTCGCGCGGCCATCGCCGAGTGAATCAGAATCGCTTCGACAGCTTTTGGAATGTCCGATCTTGGCGCGTCAATCGTCTCATAGAGGGTCACGCGACGGGCCGGGCAACCACCGTGCTTAAGAAGGCCCGTCAGGTCTCCGGCCGGTTGGCGTGCGCTGAAATGGACCAGATCGCCTTGCCATGAGACAGGATTTGCGAGGATCAGCGCCGCCAAATCGGACACGGCCCCGCCTGCAGACCGAACCTTCTTAAAGCCTGCCCGATGGGCCGCCTCTGCCGTAGCATCACCAACCGCAAAGACCGGGCGATCGGCTAAGGCCGGGACGAGGTCTAGCGATAGGGCGGCATCGATCGCGGTCTGGCTCGTAAAGGCCAAGGCCCCAGCAGTTGTCCACTCTTCCAGAGCCACCGGCACAAGACGTGTCTCGATCAGGGGTTGGACCACCGGTTCATGGCCCATCTGGACCAGCCGCTCGGCGGTGGCGGCGGCCTGAGGCTGAGCCCGGGTGACCCAGACGCGCACCCTTAAGCCTAATGTTCCGGCAGCAGCAAACGATCGCCGCCAGCCGCCTGGATCAAGATCCCCATGCCATGGCCAAAATCGCGCACGGCCTTCAACCTTAGAGCATCGGTGCTTAGGCTTGCCAGATCGAGCGTGCCCTCTTGCCGGAACCGCTCCTCGCCCATCGGGGTCAGGGCCTCAACGGTCAGGGTCATCAGGCTGCCGACGGTTCGCGCATGGGCCCCGATGGCGGTGCGGCAAGACCCTTCCAGGGCCTCAAGCGCGCCGCGCTCAGCCGCAACCGCCAGGGCCGTGGGCAGATGGTGCAGAGCCTGAATCCAAGCCGCGTCCGCATCCTCGATCCGGGTCTCGATGGCCAGCGCCCCTTGGCCCGGCGCAGGCGGCGCCGCCACAGGATCGAGCAAAGAGCGCGGCAGATGGCCAAGGCCGAGCCGGTTTAACCCCGATAGGGCTAGCAAGATGGCATCGGCCTCGCCGCGCTCCAGCTTGGCAATACGGGTATCGACATTGCCGCGCGTCATGACGATCTCAAGATCAGGCCGGACAATCAGACATTGGGCTTGGCGGCGAAGACTGGCCGTCCCCAGCCGTGCGCCTTGGGGCAGGTCTTCCAGCCGGTCATAGTGCAGAGACAGAAAGGCATCGCGCGGATCTTCACGCTCTGGCACGGCGGCAATAATCAGGCCTGCGGGCAGCTCTGCCGGAACATCCTTGAGCGAATGGACGGCGCAATCAATGCGGCCATCGAGCAGGGCCTCTTCGATTTCCTTGGTAAAGAGCGCCTTGCCACCCACCTCCAGCAGCCGCCGATCCTGAATACGGTCGCCCGATGTGGTGATCTCAACCAAGGGCGCGATCTGGTCGGCGTCCTCAGGCGCACCGCCAAGGGCTGCGACAATACGGGCCTGCATCATGCGGCTCTGGGTCAGGGCCAGCTTTGAGGCGCGGGTGCCAATTCGGACAGAAGGTTGCTTAAGCACGGGCGGAAGGCTACCTCGGAGGGACAATCTATGCCTGCTACAGGAGAGGCGGCCAGACCGCAACCTATGAGCCCGTCCGCTGACACACTCTCGACCGCCACTGTAACCGTACTGGGGATCGAAACCAGCTGCGACGAAACCGCCGCGTCGGTGGTTCGGCTAGGCCCCGAAGGCTCGGTGGTCCTGTCCAGCATCATCGATAGCCAGATCGCTAAGCACGCTCCCTTTGGCGGTGTGGTGCCCGAAATTGCCGCCAGAGCCCATGTCGAGGCCATCGACCATGTCATCCGCGCCGCCATGGACGAGGCGGGCCTTGGCTATGAAGACCTCGATGGTGTGGCGGCCACCGCTGGGCCAGGATTGGTCGGCGGTGTGATGGTGGGTCTGTCCGCCGGAAAGGCCATTGCCTTGGCCCGCGGCCTGCCGCTGATGGCGGTCAACCACCTCGAGGGCCATGCGGTATCGGCCCGGCTTGAAGCCGATGTCGCCTACCCCTTCTTGCTACTCCTGACCTCTGGCGGCCATTGCCAGCTTTTGGATGTGGCGGGGATTGGTCGTTGCCAGCGACTGGGCACCACCATTGACGACGCCGCCGGTGAAGCCTTTGACAAGATCGCCAAGACCATGGGCCTGCCCTATCCCGGTGGCCCGGCGCTCGAAAGGCTGGCCGAGGGCGGCGACCCCCATCGCTACCCCCTACCCAGAGCCCTTTTGGGTCGGCAAGACTGCGACTTTTCCTTTTCGGGTCTCAAGACCGCCGCCGCCCGCATTGCTGTGACCTTGACCACCGAGGATGAACGCCGCGACCTTGCCGCCGCAGTGCAAGGCGCCATTGCCCGCCAACTGACCGAGCGGACCGAGCGAGCTATGGCGCTCCATGGCCAAGATCGTGACCCAAAAGATCGCCGGTTCGTGGTTGCTGGCGGCGTTGCGGCCAATGGTACCGTGCGCGCGGCTCTGCTGGCGGCCTGCGAAAAACAGGGCTACAGCTTTGCGGCCCCACCGCTGCGATACTGCACCGATAATGCGGCCATGATCGCTTTGGCCGGAGCCGAGAGGCTTCTGCTTGGCTTGACAGACCCGCTCGATGTTGCCGCAAGGCCAAGATGGCCCCTTGATGAGGCGATGGCCGCGTCCAATCCCATCCACAAGCCCAGCCGCAAGGGGGCCAAGGCATGACCACAGCCACCCGAACCTTTTCCCATGTCGGCATTCTGGGTGCGGGCGCTTGGGGCACGGCCTTGGCGCAGGTCTGTGCTGGGTCGGGGCGGGCCGTCACCCTCTGGGCCCGCGAGCCAGAGGTCGCCGCCTCGATTAATAACGATCACGAAAACCGTCTCTTCCTGCCCGGCGTGACCTTGACGGGCAGCATCACGGCCCGCTCAGATTTGGCAGAGCTCGCGACCTGCGACCTGATCCTTGCCGTCCCACCCGCCCAACATATGCGCACGACCTTGAGCGCCCTTGCGGCCCATATCCAGCCCGCCACCCCGATCATCCTTTGCGCCAAGGGCATTGAGCAGGGCTCGCTCAAGCTAATGACCGAGGTGGCCGAAGAGACCTTGCCGGGTCAGCCCATAGCGGTCCTGTCCGGCCCCAGCTTTGCCGGTGAGGTGGCACGCGGCCTGCCCACCGCTGTGACCCTCGCCTGCGCCGACGAGGCCCTTGGCCGAGCGCTCGCCGACCATCTGGGGACCCGAACCTTCAGACCCTATCTGGCTACCGATCTGATCGGGGCCGAGGCAGGCGGGGCCATGAAGAATGTGCTGGCCATTGCCTGCGGCGTTGTTGAGGGCAGGGCCCTGGGCCGTAGCGCCCATGCCGCCATTGTCACCCGAGGCTTTGCCGAAATGACCCGGCTCGCGGTGGCCCTCGGGGCCGAGGCTGAAACCCTCGCCGGGCTCTGCGGACTGGGCGATCTGGTCCTGACCTGTTCGAGCCACCAATCACGCAATATGAGCGTTGGTCTGGCCCTTGGCCGAGGTGAAAGCCTCGCTGAGGCCCTATCCGGCAAGCTCAGTGTCGCCGAAGGGGTCGCCTCAGCCCCCGCCGTTCGCGCCCTCGCCGCCAAACTCGGGGTCGAAACCCCCATCTGCGAGGCCGTCGCGGCGGTCTTAGCCGGTGAAATCGATCTAGATGGGGCCATAGACAGGCTTCTATCCAGACCCATTCGCCCCGAACATGACGCTTAAGAGTCACACCAAGGAAAGCATAAATATGGCCCTCTATGTTCTGATCTGCCACGACCGCGCCGACAGCCTTGCCCTTCGGATGGCCACGCGCGAAGCCCATCTGGCCTATGTCCGTGATCACCCCTTGCCTCTGAAGGTGGCCGGTCCGATCCTGTCTGACGGCGGCGAGATGGCGGGTTCCATTCTGGTCTTCGAGGCCGACAGCCGCGATCAGGTCCAAGCCTTTGCTGATCACGACCCCTATGCGATTGCGGGCCTGTTTGAGCGTAGCGAGATCATGGGCTGGAAGGTCACCTTGGGAGCCCTCGGCTAGGCTCCTAACCATGACCCGGCTTGTCTCGCACGATCCCACCTTCAATCCGGCCAGACCCCCATCTGGTACGGTGCTCTGCGCCCTCAGTGATGTGGCCGAGCCGGGGGCCAAGGGCTTCATCTTTCGCCAAGATGAGGCGCTGTTCTCGGGCTTCATCCTGCGGCGGGGCGGGCAGACCCTCGGCTATGTCGATAGCTGTCCCCATGCCGGGTGGCCGCTGTCGGGCGGGCCGGACCGTTATCTGACCCGCGATGGAAACCATGTCCTGTGCGCGGGGCATGGGGCCCTGTTCACACCAGAGACCGGGCTTTGCACCTCTGGCCCTTGCGCCGGGCGTTCCTTGAGCCCTTGGCCGGTGGAGGCCCGGGACGGCATGGTCGTGGTCAAATAGGCTTCAGACCAAGAACGGCTCGGCCGAGAAGTTGGCCACCTCAGTGATCAGGGCGGCAGCCGCAGCCTTGACCAGCTCCCCGCCCTTTTCTGGTGTCGCCAGCGCCGGGTCAGAGCCCATCCGGCCATCAGGGTGACGGGCACGAAAATCCAACCCCTCGCGGATTGGACCCGACGGGGCGATGGTCGGGCTATAGTCCGCCGTCTTGATGGCGTGGGGATAGGCCCATTGGGTCACGGCAATTTCTGATGGGGTGGCGTGGCTGCCATGACCGATGGGAAACTGGGTCTGGGCCAGCCGGTTGATGCCGCTCAAGTCCCACCAGTTGCGCA
>CAISGS010000307.1 GCA_903884915.1 uncultured Caulobacteraceae bacterium
AAATCTTCCCCCTCTGGGGGAAGTACCCGCGCAGCGGGGGTAGGGGGTCTTTTTACAGACCCGGCAGCTTCAGCTTGCTGCTCTGCTCACGCTTGATCGTCACCGGCTTGTCGCCAAGCAACTTCTTCAGGCGGGCCTCTTCAGCCGCAGGATCGATGGGTTCAACGCCAGCCGCAGCCGCAGAGGCATCAGAGGCCAGTTGCGGGCCTTGGGTCTCGGGCTTGTCCTTGCGCCAGAACATGACGCGGTCGGCAAAGGAGCGGTCCTTATGGGCCAGATCCCCGAACTCATCATCGACCACGAAGCGGACCAGCGGGTCAGCCTTGTCGGCCCCAGCGCGGGTCACCAAAATCTTTTCGCCTTCAGAACGGATCTCGCCCTGACGATAGCCGAGCAGGGCAGCGCGCGCGGCGCTCTCAGGCTGAAGCTCTTGCGGACGAGGCTCGCCCGGTGCGGGCGGACGCAGGGCATAGTCAGGCGGCACCACCAACGGGGCCTTGGTCACCACACGAAACTCATCAGGGACAACCTTGGACATACCAAGGGCCTTGGAGGCGGATTGGCAGCCGGACAGACCGAGCCCGGCCAGCAGGACGACGGCAACAGCCACGCGATTGATCTTCATCTATAGGCTCCTAGAGACCGCCCCCGGCCTGACTTATTACTCTGGTTACCCCATTGTGGGGGCCACTGCCAATCACCTTCGACACCGAAGGCGTCAAGAACCGCTTTGCGCGTCGGAACCGGCCTTTGTCACCGGTGTTTCGGGGGTCAGAAGGGTGTCGATCAGAAGCACGATCACGCCAATGGTGATGGCACTGTCGGCCAAATTAAACACCCACGGAAAATGTAGAGCCGAGGCGTCGATGAAATCGCACACTGCGCCCCACCGCACTCGGTCAATCAGGTTCCCAATCGCGCCGCCGAGAATCAGTCCAACCGAGATCGCGAGCCTTGGCCGCTCGATCTTGCGCGCCCAGTTGATCAAGAACAGCGAGACCGCCAGCGAGAAGGCTGCCAAGGCCCAGCGCGTAAAGTCTGCATCAGCGCGAAAGAGGCCAAAGCTCACCCCTCGGTTCCAGACCAGCGTCAGGCGCAACGGCCCAGCAATATCGACCGAACCAAACAGCGGCAGGTTCAAACCGTTCAGGACCCAAGCCTTGGACACCTGATCGGCAAAGACCACGGCGAAACCGAGCCCATAGGCCAGCGGGCCTAGAGGACGGTGACGAACGGGGGCGTCTTGGGTCATTTGTGATCCCACGCAGCAACAACGGCAGCATCGCGCAAGGACAGGTCCAGATAGCGCGGGTCAGTGCCAACTTCGGGCAGGATACGCCAAGAGCGGGCACATTTGCGACCTTCAGCCTTTAGCGGCTCCACAGCCACGCCGACCTGACCGGGCAGGCGGAACGCATCGCTCGGCCCCTCCCCCAGCTTGAGCACGGCTTGGCTGGTGCGGAAGGCCTCGGCCGCGTCGATCCGTTCAAAGGCCTTGAGCACCTCAGGATCGCTCAGCCAGACGACGGGCGCGGCCTCTAGCGCAGATCCGATACGCTTTTCACGGCGCTCCAACTCCAGCGCGCCGGTCACGACCGGCAAGACCTTGGCCACTTGGCTCCACCAAGCAGCAATCGAAGGATCAAGCCAATCGGCAGGCACCTCTGGCATGACGCGAAGGCAGTTGGAGCCTGCATCCGGGAACCGGGTGGTCCACGCCTCTTCCATCGTGAAGGATGACAGGGGCGCCAGCCACGCGGTCAGGCGCATAAAGACCTCGTCCATCACCGTGCGGCAGGCGCGGCGACGTAGGCTGTCTGGTCCATCGCAATAGAGGACATCGCGGCGCACATCGAAATAGAGGGCCGACAGATCGTTGGTGCAGAAGTCCAGCACGGCTCGGAAAACATCGCTGAAGCGGTACTGGCCATAGGAGGCCCGCACCTCGGCGTCCAACTCGGCCAGACGGTGCAACATCAGCTGCTCCAGTGGCTCCATCTGATCGCGCGAGACCCGCTCAGCCTCGTCAAAGCCCGCCAGACCGCCGAGCAGATAACGCACCGTATTGCGCAGCTTGCGATAGCCATCGACCACCGTTTGCAGCACGGTCTTGCCGATCTTCTGGTCTTCTGAATAGTCGACCGTCGCGGCCCAGAGACGCAGAATGTCCGCGCCATTTTCCTTGATGATGACCTGTGGCTCGACCGCATTGCCGAGCGATTTGGACATCTTCTCGCCCTTCTCGTTCAGGGTCATGCCGTGGGTGATCACCGCCTTGTAGGGCGCGGTGCCACGGGTGCCGCAGGCTTCGAGCAGGCTGGACTGGAACCAACCGCGATGCTGGTCGGACCCTTCCAAATAGACATCGGCTGGCCAATGGCTGTCGGGGCGGTTCTCGATGGTGAAGGCGTGGGTACAGCCTGAATCGAACCAAACATCGAGGATGTCCTCGACCTTTTCGTAATGGTCCGGATCATAGCCCGCGCCGAGGAAGTCGCTGTCAGGCCGGGTGAACCAGGCATCTGCCCCTTCGGCCTCGATGGCCGAAAGGATGCGTTTGTTGACCTCGATGTCATAGAGCGGTTGGCCGGTGACCTTATCGACAAACATGGCCAAGGGCGTTCCCCAGGCGCGCTGGCGGCTGATCAGCCAGTCCGGGCGACCCTCGACCATCGAGCGGATGCGATTGCGGCCCATCTCTGGATAGAAAGCCGTCTGATCGATGGCAGCCAAGGCCTTGTCGCGCAGGCTGTTGCCCGCCTCATCAGCATGGTCCATGCGGATGAACCATTGCGGCGTATTACGGAAAATCACCGGAGCCTTTGAGCGCCAAGAATGGGGATAGGAGTGCTCGAGCCGTCCACGGGCCAGAAGGGTCCCAGCCTCGATCATCTTATCCATCACTGCGCCATTGGCCGGTCCGAACTTGCCAGACTTCTTGCCTTCGGTCTCTAGCACCTTGAGGCCCGCAAAGAGCGGCACATGGGGATAGTAGGCGCCGTCGGCATCGACCGTTTCAGGCACCTCGCGGTGGCCGTGGGCCAGCCAGACCTGATAGTCGTCCTGACCGTGACCCGGAGCCGTATGGACAAAGCCGGTACCGGCATCATCGGTGACGTGATCGCCGGACAACATCGGCACCGCAAAGCTGTAGCCCTCGTCAAGTGAGGCCAGCGGATGGGCCATCACCATGCCTTGGCAGTCCGCCGTTTGCAGGCGCTTCCAAGAGGCGATCTTGGCGGCCAAGGCCACATCGGCGGCCAGCTTATCGGCAACGATGAACCGTTCACCGGGCTTGGACCAAGGCTCAAAGGCAAGCCCCGCCTCCATGGTCTCGACCTCATAGAGGCCATAGGCGATCTCTGGATTATAGCTGACCGCGCGATTGGCTGGGATGGTCCAGGGCGTGGTGGTCCAGATCACCACATCGGCCCCCATCAGGGCCTCGTCGCCCTGGGTGACCGGAAAACGGACCCAGACCGCGGGCGAAACATGGTCGTGATATTCGACCTCGGCATCGGCCAGAGCCGTGCGCTCGACAGGGCTCCACATGACCGGCTTTGAGCCGCGATAGAGCTGGTGCGAGGCGATGAACTTGTGGAACTCGGCGACGATCTTGGCTTCGGTGGCAAAGTCCATGGTCGCATAGGGCTCGTCCCAGCGGCCCAGAATGCCCAGACGCTTGAACTCCTCGCGCTGGACATTGATCCATTCGGCGGCAAATTCGCGGCAGCGTTCGCGGAACTCGGCCTTGGGCACATCTTCCTTGCGACGACCCTGATTGCGGAACTTCTCTTCGATCTTCCACTCGATGGGCAGGCCGTGGCAGTCCCAGCCGGGCACATAGTCGACATCATAGCCCATAAGGAAACGTGACCGGACCACGAAGTCCTTGAGGATCTTGTTCAGAGCGTGACCGATATGGATCTGGCCATTGGCATAGGGCGGGCCATCATGGTGCACGAACAGGGGCGCACCAGCAGCTTGCCGCGCCTTACGCATGGTCTTGTAGAGATCGGGCTCGGCCCAGCGGGCAAGGATCTCAGGCTCCTTCTGCGGCAATCCCCCGCGCATGGGGAAAGGCGTATCGGGCAAGAACACCGTATCGCGATAGTCACGTGGGGTAGCGGGTGCGGCAGCATCGTCCATGACGAAAATTCCAGATAAAGGGGGCCACGCGGGCCAGAACGGACAGGTCCCAAACAGCTAGGCCCCTGATGGGTCCGGCTGGGGTCGAAAAGGCGAAAGGGCAACAATCCCGGCGCGTACCAAACTCAAAGGCGGTTAGGCCTTCGAACAGCGGCATCACACCGGGCGCTTAATTCGCCTCAAGGTCCGAATAATCAACATGGGCTAGACTTATCAGCACAGGGCCATGATCGCCATAGGCTTGACGGAGTTTAAAGCTCGGGCAGTAGCAGGGCGCGCGCGGCCCGCTCATCTTCATGAATCTGAGCGATCATCGCGTCCAATCCGCCGAACTTTTCCTCCGGGCGCAGGAAGGCGACCAGTTCAGTCTCGATCGTCTGGCCGTAAAGGTCTTCTCTAAAATCAAACAGCCAGGTCTCAAGCCGCGCATCGACAAGGCCCGTCGTAGGATTTTGACCGAGATTGGCCACGCCTGCCACGATCCGGCCATCGGCAAGACGGGTACGGGTGGCGTAGACGCCAAGCTTTGGACGCACATAGTCGCCAAGCGCGACATTGGCCGTGGGAAAGCCGAGGGTGCGGCCCAGCTTTTGGCCCTCGACGACGACCCCTTCAATGGCAAAGCCCCGGCCCAAGATGGCGCTGGCCCTTTCGGGCTGGCCTGCGACGAGCGCATCACGCACCGCCGAGGACGAGAACTTGGCCTCCTGATCATCCCCGACCGCCTTTGCGATGGAGACGCCAAAGCCAAAGCGCTCACCATAGCGGCTCAAGGCCTCAGGATCGCCGGTGCGACCGGCCCCAAAGGTAATGTCAAAGCCCGCCGCGACATGGTGGACACCAAGGCCTTCGGACAGGACCTCATGGGCGAACCGCTCATCGCTCATGGCTGCCATCTCGGCCTCGAAGGGCAGGACATAGAAAAGGTCGACGCCCATGTCGGACAGGGCTCTGGCCTGCTGGCTCACGGTCATGAGCCTGAAGGGCTGCGCGTCGGGCTGGAACCAGCGGCGCGGATGGGGCTCAAAACTGATCACGCCAAGGGGCTTGCCCGCCGTGCGTGCCGCCTCTGCGGCCAAGGCAATGACGCGCTGATGGCCACGGTGCACGCCGTCAAAATTGCCCAGCGCGACGGATGCGCCCTTTACGGCTGCTGCAATCCCGCGCCAGTCTGTCACCAGCCTCATGGGGAACTATTCCGGCTTACGCGGGGCCATGACCAAGGCCTCGCCTTCGATCACGGGCTTACCGCCGACATAACAGACGGTCTCGATGGTAACGCGGCCCTTTTCCAGATCGATAGCGGTGACCACGGCCTTGGTGGTGACCTCATCACCGATCTTGACCGGACGTTTGAAGCGCAGGGCCTGCTGCATATAGATGGTGCCGGGGCCGGGCAGTTGAGTGCCAATCACGGCAGAAATATAGGCCGCTGAGAGCATCCCGTGGGCGATACGGGTCTTGAACGGGGTTTGAGCGGCATAGGCCTCGTCCAGGTGGACCGGATTATTGTCACCCGAGACCTCAGCGAACATGACGATGTCGGCCTCATGGACCGTCCGCACCATTTCAGCCGATTGGCCAAGGCTCAACTCGTCGAGATAAACGCTCTTCACCGCTAATTCCCCATCTATGTTCGGACATCTTGTAGCGCGGTCGCGGGCAAATGCGAACGCCGCTTTTGGCCAAAATCTGCGACTACCAGACCAAATCCATCATGGCATAGGTCGCAGAGACGCCCGATGAGGCCAAAAGCTGGGCCGTGCGACCTGCATCCATCTGGCCAGCCCCGTCGACCGTATCGGCCGCATGGATACCCGCCGCGATAAAGAGGCAGTCGAGACCCTGAAGATTGGCACCGCGCACATCGGTTGGCGCGCCATCGCCGACGCAGAGCACCCGCGACGGATCGACCGGACTGCCCAAGATTCGCGAGGCTTCGGCGAGGCACAGATCATAGATCGGCGCATGGGGCTTGCCTGCCATAAGGACCGTTCCGCCCATCTGTGCATAAAGATCGGCCAAGGCGCCGCCGCAATAGATCAGCTTACCGCCGCGCTGCACGACCTTGTCTGGATTGGCGCAGATCATGTCGAGGCCGCGCTCAAGCGCCTGCTCGAACCGGGCGCGGTAGTCTTCGGGCGTGTCCACCTCGTCGTCGAAGGGACCGGTGCAGGAGATGAAATCAGCCGCCTCTGGACCGGCGAAGGACAGACCAAGGCCCTCATAGAGGATGGCGTCGCGGTCAGGGCCGATGGTCCAAGCCGATTGCGGGGCTCTGGCAGATAAGAGCGCGCGCGTGGCATCGCCCGAACTGACAAAGGCGCTCCAAGCCCGGTCAGGAACACCAAGCTCATGGAGCTGCGGCACAACATCGGATGAAGGGCGCGGCGCGTTGGAGATCAGAACGACCGGTCCCACCTCGACCCCAAATCGCGCCAAGGCCTCATAGGCCTGCGGGAAGCTTTCGCGGCCATTGTGAATGACGCCCCAGACATCGGACAGGATGACGTCATAACGGTCAGCAATGTCCCGCAGTCCATTGATCAAAATGGGTTCGGGAGGGGTTTGGGGGTCTGATAGGTTCATGCGCATGGGCTACAGCGCCAAGCGGGCCGGATCAAGTCACCCTGATCAATCAGCCCCTATCGGGTGCCCGTGCGACGGATATTCTGGACCGCATATTCGACAGGAGGCGCAGTCGCGGTCAGGACGGAATCACGGATGGCGCGCGGTTCACCAAACAGGTGGCCCTGGCCGTAGGCGATGTTCAGTTCGAGCACATCGATCACATGCCGCTCGCTCTCGACCTTTTCGGCGATGATATCGACGCCATAGCGACGGGCGAGATCGGCAAAGTCAGCGGCATCCAGATCGCGTAGGCTACGCACGGACGTACGGCCTTCAACATCCAACAGTTGGTCAAGCAACACATCCGCACCGATTTTCAGATAGCGGACATCGGCCTGAGCCAGTTCTTGGAAGTCCAGATCGATATTGGTCACCTTGTCGAGCGAGAACCTAAAGCCAAGCTCGGACAAAAGGGCCATGTTGCGTGCGGCCACGACATTGCGTTCTTCAAAGCTATCTTGACCCAATTCGAAGATCAGAGCCCCGGACAGGTCGCGGTTCTCGGCCATAAATTCGCGAAACTGCGGGAAGAAGGCCTCGTCGCTGAGCGAGCTGAGCGAGATGTTGCAGAAGATGCCAACCTTGCGGTCCTGACGGGCCAGACGGCGAACAATCTGGACGCAGCGGAACAGCAGCAGATTGTCGATGACAGACACCAGACCATCGGGTTCGGCCACTTCGAGATATTCGGCGGGCATCATCACTCTGCCGCGCTTGTCCCGAAGGCGCGAGAAGCTCTCGTAAAAGACGGTGCGGCGCTGAGGCAGGGCCACCACCGGCTGAAGAAACAGATCGACGCGGTTCTCGGTCAGGGCCAGACGCACAGTCTCAAGAAGCTCTGTTGTGGTCTCATGGGCCGTCACCAGTTCAGCGACCGGACGACGTGAACGCTGGGTGGCCATGCCCTGGCTCATCCGCTGGACGAGATTTTCAAGCACCCGAACTTCGCTGGTCAGCTCTTCGGACTGGCGAGCGGCCTCTTCTTGCATGTCTTCGGCCAGATCTTCGATCCGGTCGCTCATCTGACGAAGCTGCTCGGTCAGGAGCAGATTGGCGCGGCGCAGGGATGAGATTTCGAGGGAATTGCTTTCGGCATCAATGCCGCGGCGGATCCCGCCATGGATGGAAAAGGCAAAGCCCAGACCACCGACCAAGGCCGCAACACCAGGCCCCCAGCCGCCGCCCGCGCGCCAAATATAAACAGCAAGCGCAGACGCCAGACAGAGATACGCCGTCCCCAACAGTCCTACGGTGACCTTGCCCATCTACCCGCCCATTCGAATCACTCAGAGTATCGTCTGGTTAACGGGGGGAAGTCGAACGGAATGCGGGTCTTTAGGCCCGGCCATCCCAATAAATACGAAATTACGCACAGAGGAATGCGGGATCAGGGGTGAAAAGCCCCCTAACCCCGACATTACAAGCCGTTAGCTCAGCTCAGCGCCAATTCAATGCGGGAAGCCTGAGCCAACAGAGCGCCGTGTGCAGCGGGCTTTTCAGGCGCTGAAGGGGTGGGCCAAAGGGCGACGAACCGGTCCATCTCGGGCTTGGCAGCCGCGAGCGACGGGTCAGACTTGGCGGCATCGACCAAAGCGGCACGGGCCGAAAGGGCAGCGCCGAGCGAGTGCTGATATTCGATCGGATCAACGCCGCCATCGACGACAACGCCCTTATAGAGGCCCGACGAAATCTCCAGCAGGCCTCGGATCACGGCCTTTCGGTCGCCGCCCGCCTTGGCAAGCCCCACGTCCAAGGCGTTCAAGGCTGCCTTCAGATCGCCGCTCGCACCAGTATCAGCCGCCTTGCGCAGCAGGGCCTCATCAATACCAGCGGCCTTAAAAGGTTCGGGGCTCTTTTCATAGGCTTCGAGCATGCCTTGGGCGACCAGAATGGCTGCAGCCTCTGGGCCGTCCTTTTGCGCCATCGCCACAAGGACGAAGCCGCGCAGATGGGCGATGTGCAGGGCGTTGACGCTGTCGGCGGGAATGGCGGAATAGGCCGAGACCGCGCCGGTTTCACCGGACTCGCCTGCGCCGGCCAAGGCAGCGGCAGAGGTGGCAACCGCAGGGGTTGCAGGGCTCTCTGCAGAGGCTTTCGGCGCGCTCGATTGGGGGGAACATGCGACAAGTGCGCCCGTAGAGATCAAAACGGCGGCACTGACGCCGGTCCAGAGTTTCGGTCGGAAGCTGGTCATGACAAAGGTCTCTCCTGATGGCGGCAATCAACCACATGCTAATTGCTATTGCAAGTCGTTCGCAAAAATGGGACCAAGTGACATGTTGACGCTGACCGATGTGCTTTCGCCCGAAGATGTGGCCACAGTCTTGGCGGGTCTGGCCGATTGCCGCTTTCGCGATGGTCGCCAGACGGCGGGAGCCTCAGCCCGCGCGGTGAAGAGCAATCTTCAGTCCGACGGCACCGATCCCAAGGTCCAGGCCCTCGCCCGGTTCGTGCGCAAGGCCCTCGAGCGTCATCCGCTGTTTCAGACCTATGTGCGCCCTGCCCGCTGGGCCAACCTGATGTTCAACCGCTATGAGGTTGGCGACGCTTACGGCCTGCATGTCGATGATGCGCTGATGGGCACGGGCGAGAACCGCCTACGTACGGACCTGTCCTTCACCCTCTTTCTCTCCGACCCTGACAGCTATGAGGGCGGCGGGCTGGTCGTCGATAGCCTAGATGGTGAGCGTCTTGCCAAGCCTCAGGCCGGGACGCTGATCGTCTATCCGACGGGCGCATTACACAAGGTCGAGCCTGTCACGGCAGGGGCCCGCATGGCCTGTGTCGGATGGGTCCAGAGCCTGATCCGGCGTGAAGATCAGCGCGAGATCTTGTTTGATATAGCCCGCACGCGCGGTGCCCTGCCCGCTGGCGAAGCCCGCCTCCTGCTCGACAAGTCGATCAGCGCCCTTCTGAGGATGTGGGCGGAGGTCTAGGTCTTAGCGGGTCGGGCCTTAGCGAGTCGGAACCGGGGTATCACCGCGATAGTCGTAGAAGCCACGACCGACCTTCTTGCCCAGCCAGCCCGCCTCGACATATTTCACCAGCAACGGACAGGGCCGGTACTTGGAATCGGCCAGACCATCGTGAAGGACGTTCATGATCGACAAGATCGTGTCCAGACCGATGAAGTCCCCCAGTTCCAGCGGTCCCATCGGGTGGTTCGCGCCGAGTTTCATGGCGGTGTCGATCGCATCGACCGTGCCGACGCCTTCATAGAGGGTGTAGATCGCCTCGTTGATCATCGGAACCAAAACGCGGTTGACGATAAAGGCGGGGAAATCTTCAGCATTGGCGGTGGTCTTGCCCAAGGAGCGGGCAAAGGTCACGGCGGTTTCATAGGTGCCAACATCGGTGGCGATACCGCGAATGATCTCGACCAGCTTCATCAGCGGCACGGGATTCATGAAGTGCAGGCCGATGAACCGCTCAGGCCGGTCGGTCGACGAGGCCAGACGGGTGATCGAAATGGACGAGGTGTTGGAGGCCAACAGGGTGTCTGGCTTCAGGTACGGATGAAGCGACTTGAAGATCGCCTTCTTGATCTCTTCATTTTCGGTGGCCGCTTCGATGGCCAGGTCGCTCTGACCAATCTCAGCCAGATCGCTCGTGGCCGAAATACGCTTGAGACCGGCTTCCATGGCTTCGGGGGTGATCAGACCGCGAGAGACCTGACGGACCATGTTGCGTTCGATCTGCAACAGCCCGTCCTTGACCCGATCCGGATCGAGGTCATTAAGCCGAACATCATATCCAGCCAAAGCGCAGACGTGGGCAATGCCCGAACCCATCTGGCCTGCGCCGACAATGCCGACCGTCTTAATCTCAGTCATTTTGCCCATACCCCGGGTCGAACAATTAAGAGACCCCGATGGGTCCCAAACACGAAGCCTGCCTTGTAGCACGACTTCCCTGTGGCAACGAAGACCTTTGCTGCATTGCAGCGCAAGCCCGATTTCACGCTACCCTAGCAGGGCTTTCCAAAACGAAAAGCCCCGCCAGCGAAACACTGGCGGGGCCCATCGTAATTTATCGAGTTAGGTGAGGCCTAGAGGCCAACCTTGGCCAGCTCGTCCATCAGCTCCGGCACGGCAACCTTATAGTCCGCGACCAGACCGAAATCGGCGACCTGGAAGATCGGCGCATCGGCGTCCTTATTGATGGCGACGATGACCTTGGAGTCCTTCATGCCAGCCAGATGCTGAATGGCGCCGGAGATGCCGATGGCCACATAGAGTTGAGGCGCGACGACCTTACCGGTTTGACCGACCTGATAGTCGTTCGGAGCATAGCCCGCATCGACAGCAGCGCGGCTTGCACCGACGGCAGCGCCGAGCTTGTCGGCCAGAGGCTCGATGACCCGCTGGAACTCTTCAGCCGAACCCAGAGCCCGACCACCGGAGACCACGATCTTGGCCGCCGACAGTTCAGGACGGTCAGACTTGACGATCTCGTCCGAGACAAAGCGGGTATGGGCCATGGCACCAGCGGCACCGACGGTTTCCACTGCCGCTGATCCACCTTCACCAGCGGCCTTGAAGGCCGTGGCGCGGACGGTGATGATCTTCTTGGCGTCGGAAGACTGGACCGTCTCGAGGGCGTTACCGGCATAGATCGGACGCACGAAGGTCGAGGCATCGACCACTTCGATGATTTCCGAAATCGGCGCGACATCGAGCTTGGCCGCGATACGGGGCGCATAGTTCTTACCGGCCGAGGTGGCAGGGATCAGAACCGCGTCATAGCCGCTGGAAAGGGCGACCACCGTGTCGGTGACCGCTTCAGCAACCTGCTTGCCCAGATCAGCGCTCTCGGCGACCAGCACCTTGCGAACGCCAGCGATCTTAGCGGCTTCGGCAGCCACGGCGGCGACGCCTTGGCCAGCAACCAGCACATCCACATCGCCCGAAATCGCCAGAGCGGCAGTGACGGTCTTGTGGGTATTGTCCTTCAACGACGCATTGTCGTGATCGGCGATGACGAGAACAGCCATTAGAGGACCCCCGCTTCATTCTTCAATTTGGACACCAGTTCGGCAGCCGACTCGACCTTCGCGCCACCTTGACGCTTGGGGGGTTCAACGACCTTGAGCACCTTCAGACGGGGCGCCGTGTCGACGCCGTAGTCGCCGGGGGCCTTGACGTCGATCGGCTTCTTCTTGGCCTTCATGATGTTGGGCAGCGAAGCATAGCGCGGCTCATTCAAACGAAGGTCCGCGGTAACCACGGCAGGAAGGTCGACGCTGAGGGTCTGAAGACCCCCGTCAACTTCGCGCGTGACCTCGGCCTTGTCGCCCGTGATCTCGATCTTGGAGGCGAAGGTGGCTTGCGGCCAATCCAGCAGCGCGGCCAGCATCTGACCGACGGCATTATTGTCGCCGTCGATGGCCTGCTTACCCATCACCACAATGCCGGGAGCCTCTTCGCCAATGACGGCGGCCAGAAGCTTGGCAACGGCCAGGGGCTCGAGGTCCTCATCGGTCTGGATGAGGATGCCACGATCAGCACCCATGGCCAGAGCCGTGCGGATGGTTTCCTGCGCTTGGACCGGGCCGATGGAAACGACGACGACTTCCGTCGCAACGCCCTTTTCCTTCAGACGCACGGCCTCTTCGACCGCGATCTCGCAGAATGGATTCATGGACATCTTGACGTTTGCAAGATCCACGCCGGTTTGGTCGGACTTAACCCGAACCTTGACGTTGTAGTCGACAACCCGTTTTACCGGGACCAGAACCTTCATGGGTCTATATCGCCTCAGCTTATGAACATGGAAATTAACAGTCCCATACACCAACGCACAGAACTGTAAAATGGCGCGGCAAACTGACAACAGCGGGCCACGATGTCAACTTAGCACGGTCATTTGTTCGGACAAATTTTTTGATGAAATTTTAGATTCTCTTTCGTCAATCCTTGCAGGGGCGACGCGCTTTGATCATAGAGAGCCCATGAACAAGACCATCAGACGCCTGACATGGATGTTTATCTCGGCCTTCGCCTTCAGTTGCGTCGCCGTGGTGCTCTATCAGGTCTATTACATCATCCCGCGCGACCGCTGCGAAGCCGCTGGTCACTGGTGGGATCCGCAGACCCGCATCTGCGGCGTGCCGATTACCCTGTCGACCCTGACCGGGCGCAAGGACAAGAACGCACCAAAAATCGAGGCGAAAAAGCCTTAACGCGTCGCGCCGGGCTTCCAGAGCACGTCGGCCTTGCCTTTATCGTTGCTCCAGCGCGATGCCACGAACAGCAGATCCGACAGGCGGTTTAGATAACGAATCACGGGCTCTGACACGGTCTCACCCTCAATCTGGGCCAGATAGACCGTCGTGCGCTCCGCCCGTCGGCAGACCGTACGGGCAAGATGCAGGGCCGCAGAGGCCGGGCTTCCGGCGGGCAGCACGAACGAGGTCAAATCGTCGAGCTGGTCATTGAGACTGTCGAGCTCTTGCTCGAGCCGGTCTACCTGCCCCTGCAAGATCCGCAGGGCCTCCCAAGGCAAGGGGGCTCCGCGTTCCGGTGCCGCTAAATCAGCCCCCAGATCGAACAGGTCATTTTGTACCCGCTCCAAGATGGCATCGAGGACGGCATCGTCCTTGGTATGGAGCCGCGCAAGGCCGATACAGGCATTGGTCTCGTCCACAGCGCCATAGGCCTCGACCCGAGGATTATACTTGTCGACCTCTTCGCCGGTACTGAGGCGCGTGCGGCCGCCATCACCGGTGCGCGTATAGATCCGGTTGAGCGTGACCATCAGCTATAGTGGGCCTTGACCCACATGCCGGCGCACAGGATCAGCACGGCAATGAATTGCAGCAAGACCCTGAGGCGCATCAGCTTGTTGGAATAGGACCGGCCGAAATCCCCCCCCCGAAACAGGGCGTAGATTCCGAAGCCGAGCGTTACCAACACAGCCACCAAGCTGATGGGAACCAAGATGTTGAACAGCTGTTGCATGGTTCCACTCTACCTGAAATTTACGACGACCGCCAATTAGGTCCGACTAGGCGTTTGGACCATCTTCCAACAGGCGGCGCGCAATGACCTGAGCTTGAATTTCACCAGCGCCCTCGAAGATGTTGAGGATGCGGGCGTCCTGCAGCACACGGCTGATCGTATATTCGAGCGCAAAGCCGTTGCCGCCATGGATTTGCAAGGCATTGTCCGCACTTGCCCAAGCCACGCGAGCGGCCAAGAGCTTGGCCATACCCGCCTCAAGATCGCAGCGCTTGCCATCATCCTTGGCGCGAGCCGCGAAATAGGTCAGTTGGCGTACACCCATGATCTCAGCCGCCATCATGGCCAGCTTGTTGTAAACACGCGGGAACTCAAAGATCGGCTGGCCGAACTGCTTGCGGTCGAGGGCATAGCCCAGCCCAAGCTCCATCGCACATTGGGCCACACCGACGGCGCGGGCGGCGGTCTGGATACGGGCGCTTTCAAAGGTGGCCATAAGCTGCTTGAAGCCCTGCCCTTCGACACCGCCGAGCAGGTTTTCCGCAGGGACCTTAAAGCCGTCAAAGCCCAGCTCATATTCCTTCATGCCCCGATAGCCGAGCACTTCAATCTCGCCGCCGGTCATGCCTTCGGTCGGGAAATCGGTCTGGTCGTTGCCGCGCAGCTTGGGCGCTAGGAACATGGACAGGCCGCGATAGTCGCTCGTATTGGGATCGGTACGCACCAGCATGGTCATCACATCCGCGCGTGACGCATGGGTGATCCAGGTCTTATTGCCGGTCACGACATAGTTGGCCCCGTCGAGCACAGCACGGGTGCGCAATGAACCAAGGTCGGAGCCGGTATTGGGCTCGGTAAAGACGGCGGTGGGCAGGATTTCCGCCGCCGCGATCTTGGGCAGCCAATAGTCCTTCTGGGCCTGGGTACCGCCGGTCAGGATCAGTTCAGCGGCGATTTCTGAGCGGGTGCCCAGCGAGCCGACGCCGATATAGGCGCGGCTGAGCTCTTCGGAGACGACGCACATGGCCATCTTGCCCATGCCCGACCCGCCATATTCTTCCGGCACGGTCAGACCGAACACGCCCAGCGCGCCCAACTCTTCGACCAGCTCGATGGGGATCAGTTGGTCCTTCAGGTGCCATTGATGGGCAAAGGGCGTGACCTTGGCTTCGGCAAAGGCATGGAACTGATCGCGGATCATCTCGAAGACGTCTTCGAGACCCGAGGCCTCAAGGATCGGACGGCCCTTGGCTTGAGCCAAGAGATCCGCAACCCGGCCCTTGACGGCTTGGGTCGCGCCGCCCTGCATCAGGGTCAGGATGGCTGGGGTTTGGAAGGCCGCCAATTGGTCAGAGGTCAGGCCCATCTGCATGGGGCGAATGACTTCGCCCTGGTTCATCGAGACGCCGCCGATCATCTGGGCGGAATATTCACCGATCAAAAGCTGGGCGAGGAGGGATTCGATCTCACCGAACTTACCGTCAGCGGCGATGCGATCAGCCCAGTTTGCGACTTCGCGAAAGGTCTCGGAATAGGTGGCGTACCACGCAAAGCCGTGCACCGCATGCTGCTCGCGATCGAGCGCCTTGCGATCCATCTTGCCATTGGTTGAGACCAGCAATGCGACCGAGGCGCGGGCCTCCGCGACCAAGGTCTCCGCTGCAGCGCTGGCACCGCGCAACAGGGTGCGCAGGTCAGGCAGGATCAAAGCATCTGAATGGGCGGTAATGGTCGTCGAAGCGTTCATGGTCGTCAGGTCCCCAAAAGTCCGGACATTTACTATAGGGCTTTTGGGAGGGCCGACAATCGGTGCACGAGGAAAAAATTACAAACTGCGCGAGGTCAAGGGTAGGAAGGGGGCCATCACGGCACCCTCCCCCCTCGTCTCTCGTTATTTAATCCATTCAGACTTGGTCCGCATGGCGATACCCACGACGATCGCCGTCAAGGCAGCAGCCATATAGGCCGTCCCTATACTGCTTAGAACACCGCCAAGACCCACGCCAACCTGTGGGATAGCTTCAACCACCTTGGACCCACCAGCCAGGACCAGGGCGGTAATCATAACCGTCGTGGTGTGCTCACTGGAGATACCGACCCCAGCCACAATACCCAGCACGACGAGCAACAAAGTAGCGTAGGGAACAACAACAAATGCGCCGGCAATAGCAACGATGAGGGCTACAGCTCGAGCAACGGCATAGAGTTTGTCCAACATAGCAACTTCTCCGCTTTCCACGACTTTTGACCTAGTCGTCAGAAAAAGTCTGGAGCAATATGATCATAAGTCAATCAAAGACTTATTTCGGTCATATTCGCCCTAATTATTTAGGTGATTGGCATTAATTACTAAAACAAGATTATAGGAGTTTCTTATATTTTTTAATTGCTTCGAGAATTATTATTCTGTGATCCTGCTGATGGCTGAATCTGAATTTTAGCGTGTGAAACAGCGCTATCGGCGAGGGCCAGTTGGAGCCTTACCGGGCCCCTTGGGACGGAAGGCCGGTCTGCCGCCTGGACGGGCGAGGACGGCCTTTCCCAAACTGGGCTTCCCCAACCCGGGCTTGCCGACATCGGAGCGGGCCTTATCAGCCTTGCCTGCAGCGGGCCTATCAGCCCCCGCCTTGGCCAGACCGGGCTTGCGCTCGATGAGGGTCGCACCCTTGGTCGGACCCGCGCGATAATGTTTGACCGCCGCCTTACCGGGCTCCG
>CAISGS010000308.1 GCA_903884915.1 uncultured Caulobacteraceae bacterium
GCGCGGCCGGACCAGATCGCCACTATCGAACGCCAGCTTGAACGGCTGATTGCGCCAGACCAGATGGGGGACCTGTTCAAGGTTGCGGGCCTATGGTCCAAAGACCTGCCCCAGCCGCCCGGATTTTCGACCGATCCAGAGGATCCATCATGAGCCCGCTTCCCGTCCTGACCCACCCCAAGCTTTCGGCCCTCAAGGGCATCAAGCACGCCTTCTTCACCCGTCAGGGCGGCGTCTCGACCGGGGTCTATGACAGTCTTAATGTCGGGCGGGGCTCTCGCGATGAGCCTGCGGACGTGCGCGAAAATCGCCGCCGCGCCGCTGCTCATTTTGGCACCGATACCGACCATCTGCTGACCGGCTATCAGATTCACTCCACCATCGTCCTATCCGCAGAGGACCAAACCGGTGAGGTCCGTCTTGAGGGGGATGGGGTCGTGGCCTCTCAGCCCGGTCTGGTCTGCGGGGCCTTGGCTGCCGACTGCGCGCCCATACTTCTGGCCGACGCTGAGGCACGGGTGGTCTGCGCCGCCCATGCCGGCTGGAAAGGGGCCTTGTCCGGGATGGCAGAGGCCGCCGTCGCGGCGATGGTGGCGAGAGGGGCCAAGGCGGAACGCATCGTCGCTGTGGTCGGCCCCTGCATCGGTCCAAACTCCTATGAGGTCGGCCCCGAGTTCTTTGAACGATTTGAAACCGAACGCCCCGGATCACGCTGCTTTTTCCATCCTGCGGCGGAGGCGGGCAAGCACATGTTCGACCTTCCGGGCTTTGTGCTTGAGCGTTTGCGCGGCGCGGGCGTCCAAGCGCCTGAATGGATCGGCAAGGATACGCTGGCCGAGCCCGATCTCTTCTTCTCGAATCGCCGGGCTTTTCATCAGAAGGATGACGATTATGGCCGCCTGCTCTCGGCCATAATGCTCGAACAAAACTGACCAAAGGTTGCAGTCGCCATAAAGATTGCCCACAAGACCGTGAATTGGGCAGATCAGACTTGCCGGTCGGCGGCGGACTGATAGAAGCCGGTCAATCGGGGTCTAGGGGTGCACTCAAGATGAAACTGCTTGCTGGCAATTCAAACCGTACGCTGGCCAAGGCCATCGCTGAATATCTCGACATGCCCTTGACCCGCGCCCAAGTGCGCCGCTTCGCCGATAATGAGGTCTTCGTCACCATCGACGAAAATGTCCGCGGCGAGGATGTCTTTGTCATCCAATCAACCAGCTATCCAGCCAATGACAATCTGATGGAGCTGTTGATCTGTATCGACGCCCTGTCGCGGGCATCGGCCCGGCGGATCACAGCGGTCATGCCCTATTTCGGATATGCGCGTCAGGATCGAAAGACCGGTGGCCGCACGCCCATCTCGGCCAAGCTGGTCGCCAATCTGGTCACCCGCGCCGGAGCGCACCGCGTCCTGACCATGGATCTGCACGCCGGACAGATCCAAGGCTTCTTCGACATTCCCACCGACAATCTGGTCGCCACCCCGGTTCTGGCCCTCGACATTCGCGATCACTACCGCGATTGCAGCGACCTGATGATCGTCTCGCCCGATGTTGGCGGCGTGGTTCGCGCCCGCTCATTGGCCAAGCGCCTCAATGCTGACCTAGCGATCGTCGATAAGCGCCGCTCGGGTCCGGGCGAGAGCGAAGTGATGAACATCATCGGTGATGTCTCGGGACGGCGCTGCATCCTGTTTGACGATATTGTCGATTCCGGTGGCACCCTGTGCAACGCGGCAGCAGCCCTGATTGAAAATGGCGCAACCGAAGTGTCGGCCTACATCACGCACGGCGTTCTGTCGGGCGCCGCCGTGGACCGGGTCAATGCGTCGGTCCTGACCGAACTGGTGGTCACCGATTCTATCGAGGCCGCTGACAATGTGCTGCAAAGCCCCAAGATCCGGGTCGTCGGCTCCGCCCCGCTGATCGGCGAGGCCATTCGCCGGATCGCCAACGAGGAATCGGTCTCGAAACTGTTCGATTAGGACCGGCTCGGACCATTCCTCACACGGTGTGAACCAACCATTTGCGTTCATGCGGCCTGAACCGTTGCATGGACGCCC
>CAISGS010000309.1 GCA_903884915.1 uncultured Caulobacteraceae bacterium
CTTGGCCAGCAGCGCGCTTGCCGGGTGCGCGACAATGGAAAAGCCTATGACCACTGCCCCCACCGTCGCTGAAGCTCCCGCGCCGAAGGCTGCGCCCAATCCGCTGACCGCCGAATGGACCGGTCCTTTCCAAGGCGTCCCCGCCTGGGACAGGCTTGATGTCGAACAGTTTCCAGCCGCCTTTACCGAGGCCATGGCCGATATGAAGCATGAGGTTGAGGCGGTGCGCGACAATTCCGCACCCGCGACCTTCCAGACGGTTCACGAGCCAATGATGTTGGCGGGAAGCAAGATGGACCGGCTTCAATCCCTTTGGGGCGTGCAGACCTCGAACCTGTCAAATGACCGGGTCAATCAGCTCGAAACGGAGTGGGAGCCCAAGCTGTCCTCCTTCTATGACGGCCTGATGCTCGATCCTAAGCTGTTCCAGCGCTATAAGGCCGTTTACGACAACCGGGCCAATCTGAACCTGACGCCTGCGCAATTACGCTTGGTCGAGCGGTCCTATGAAGGCTTTGTGCGTAACGGGGCCAATCTGGCTGGGGCGGAAAAGGCCCGGCTGATGGAAATCAACAGCGCGCTGGCTCAGAAGTTCGCCGAGTTTTCCGGCAAGGTCGTGCGTGACGAGCAGGCCCTGATCTTTGTGGATGATGCGGCCTCTTTGGCTGGGCTTGAGCCTGCGCTGCTCGCCTCATTCAAGTCTGCGGCCGTGTCGGCTGGTCAGCCCAATCGTTATGCAATCAAGAACACCCGCTCTGCCGTCCAGCCGGTTCTGGACTATGCAACCGACCGCGCCGTGCGTGAAAAGGTCTGGCGCGCCTTTGTCAATCGCGGCGACAATGACGATGCCAATGACACCAATCAGACCATCACCGAGATCCTAAAGCTGCGCCAAGAGCGCGCGGTTCTGCTCGGCTTTGAGACCCACGCCCACTATCGCATGGCCGACACCATGGCCAAGGACCCCTCCAAGGCGATGGACCTGATGATGCGCGTCTGGCCCGCCGCTGTGGCCCGCGTCAAGGAAGAGGTCGCGGACATGCAAAAGATCGCCGATGCCGAGGCCAAGGCGAGCAAGACCGCGAAGATCACCATCTCGCCTTGGGACTATGGCTTCTATGCCGAGAAGGTCCGCAAGGCGAAGTACGACCTCAATGAAGCCGAGGTGAAGCCCTATCTTCAACTCAACAAGCTGATCGATGGCATGTTCTGGTCCGCCGGACAACTCTACGATCTGGGCTTCAAGGAAAATACGGGTCAGGTTCCGGTATTTGAGCCGAAGGTCCGCACCTTCGAAGTGACCAATCTGAAAACCGGTGCGCCCGTAGGCCTGCTCTATATCGATAGTTTCGCGCGTGACGGCAAACGCTCAGGCGCTTGGATGACCACCTATCGCAGCCAACAGGGTCTAGGCGGCGCGCGCACGGTTCTGGCCTCGAATAATACCAACTTCACGCCAAGCACCGATGGTACCCCGACCCTGATCAGCCTCGATGATGCCGACACCCTGTTCCATGAGTTTGGGCACGGCATCCATTATTTGCTCCAGAATGTCTATTATCCCGACCTCGCGCGGGTGCCGCGTGACTTTGTCGAGATGCCGAGCCAAGTGAACGAAAACTGGCTCTTAACCCCTGAGGTTCTGAACCGTTTTGCGCTGAACTATAAGACCGGTGCGCCGATGCCCAAGGCCTTGGTCGACAAGATCCAAGCCTCCAGCACCTTCAATCAGGGCTTTGCGACGGTGGAATATTTGTCCAGCGCCATTGTTGATATGAAGCTGCATAACAGGACTGTCCCGGTCACGGATCCAGATAAGTTCGAGCGTGAAACCTTGGCCGAAATGGGCATGCCTAAGGAGATCGTGATGCGGCACCGGTTGCCACAGTTCAATCACCTGTTCACGTCAGACGGCTATTCGGCGGGCTATTACAGCTACCTATGGTCCGAAGTGATGGATGCGGATATCTGGGCGGCCTTTAATGAGGCGGGCGGACCTTGGGACCGGACTGTGGCTGATCGGTTCCGCACCATCGTCCTTCAGACCGGTAACGAGACTGACCGGGCGGAGGCCTATCGCGCCTTCCGCGGACGTGATCCTGATGTGAAGCCACTCTTGGCCCGTCGCGGCTTTCCGACCAAATAGTGAAGCGCGGATCGTTAGCGGTCTATCCCCGCTAACGATCAGTTCTTTTTGCTGCGGTCCGTCTCGCGCGGGATCACCGGCATGGTC
>CAISGS010000310.1 GCA_903884915.1 uncultured Caulobacteraceae bacterium
AAGGCGGGGACCCAGACCCTTGCACTCAGGCGGTACGCGACCCGCTAGACCCATGCTTTTGTTGGGAACATGGCGGAGAGGCCAGTGGATAAACACCCCCCCACTCCCAACCCTCTCCCCCTCAAGGGGGGAAAGGGCTTATCGGGTCTAGCCCTCTCCCTGTGGGAGAGGGTTGGGTGAGGGCCTTGTTTTCTTCCTCAAGCCGCTCCGAACGAAGACCCTACATCTCGCCCTTCCGCCCCTGCCGCTGAAACAGTTGTCTCGTCCGCAAGAGGGCCAGATTGGCGCTGTCGGCATGGAATCCGTTGGGCGCGACAAAGGCGTGGCCAGCCTCATAGAGCCAGACGGGCAGGTCCGGATGGGCGGCCTGGATCGCCTCTACATCGTCTGGGGGTATCAAAGCGTCGCTGCGGCCCAGATGCAGGATGGTCGGGCACTGGGGGGTCTGGTCCAGATAGTCGATGATCTGGCCGCCATAGAAGCTACTGACCGCTGAAAGGCCCGTGCACTGACAGGCCGCAATCCAGGCCGCTGTGCCGCCAAAGCAAAAGCCCATGGCAAAGACTGGGCCCTCCAGGGCATCGACGGCGGCTTGAATGTCGGCGGCGCAGTCCCCGCCCCATCCGGTCGCGGCGGCGTAGGACGAGCGCTGATCTAACCGCGCCGGATCCATGTCCCGATCTGCAAACCCCGCCTCAAATCGGCCTAGCAGGGAAGGGCAGAGCACCTCATAGCCCTCTTGGGCGAACTGATCGGCGAGGCTGCGAATATGGGGCGTGACGCCCCAGACCGCATGTAAAATCACCAAGCCTCCGCGCCGCGCCTCTTCGGCGGGTGCGTGATAGGCGTCCAGCGCAAAGCCATCGGCCTGACTGATCAGCTTGACCGTGCTTCCCACGCGGCTCAGCCTGCGCCGTTGGCCATGAACAGGGCCAAGGTCCGCTCGCGCGCCAGTTTGGCATCGGCAAGGTCGCTGTCGGGGCGGCCATCATTGTTGAAGCCGTGGCCTGAGGCCTCATAGATATAGACCGGCACCTGAGGCTGAGCCTCATTGATCGCGGCCTTGGTCTCGTCAGCCGGGATGTGCCCATCCTTGCGGCCAAAGTGACAGATCACCGGGCACTTAGGCGTCAAGCTGGCGTTGGCCGCAACCTGCCCGCCATAATAGCTCGACCCTGCAGCGATACCGTCAATCCGGCCTGCCGCCTGCCAGGTCATGGCCCCGCCATAGCAATAGCCGACCATAAAGACCGGGCCCTTGTCCTTGAGATGGTTCACGCAAGCCGTCAGGTCGCCCATGGCATTGTCGAGCCCATTGGCCACGGCATGTTTGAAACCGGCCTGTAGGCCTTCTGGATCATGGGCTGCGGTAAAACCGACCTCTTGGCGGTCGAACATCGAAGGGGCCAAGGCTTCAAAGCCAAGGGCGCTCCAGCGCTGCACATCGGCTTGGACATATTCGTCGATGCCAAAGATCTCTTGGATGATGACAATGCCGCCCCGGCGCTGGCCTTGAGCCTCTGCATGAAGGGCGGTGAAGCTGAACGCATCATGGGCGCTGGTCAGGGTGATGGTCTGGCTCATGGGGGTCCTCGGGCCGTTGTTCTGTTCGGTCTGTTTAAGAGGAAAGTGCGAGCGGTGTCGAGGTTCATGACTGACAACCCAGTCTTGTCCCT
>CAISGS010000311.1 GCA_903884915.1 uncultured Caulobacteraceae bacterium
ACGGGCGAGGGCTTGTAGCTGGTGGTAAGGAGCCGCTTGAGCCCGAGCTTCTTAAAGTTCAGCACAAAGTAGCGGAAAAAATGGCTTTCATAGGGATCGTCACAGTTGCAATACACCACTTTGCCGCGGAAGGTGTCCGGGTCGTACTCTAGGTAAGCGGCCACCTCTTTTTCAATGTCCGAGAACTGTGTGTAGAACTCGTCGTTCTTTTCCCGCTTGGCGTTGCTGAGGCTCTTGTTTCCCATAACTCAATAGACCGAATGAACGAATTCATAGTCTATTTAGTAACGGTTTTTAGTACTTTTAGTATTTGGTTATTTCATAGAATAAATTGACAAATTCGGTATCGCGCTAAAATAAATTTTTGCATGACGTTTTGTATATACAATTAGTGAATGCAATTTTCCTGGTCAGAAAGAAAACGGGCTTTAAATATCAAGACGCATGGCCTTGACTTCGCCGATGCAAGCGCTGTTTTTAGAGGTGTGACCTACACCTTTGAGGATGACCGTTTTGGCTACGACGAGGAGCGCTTTGTTACGCTGGGCTTGCTTGGCGATACACCTGTTTCAGTCGTTCATACGGAGAATGAATATGAAATCCGCGTTATCTCATTTAGAAAAGCCACCAAGCGCGAGTCGCAAATCTACTTCCATGCAATCCAAAGCTAAACCGCGCAGCGCAGCCAAGGCAGCCCAAGATGTTGTGCGGGTCTTTATCCTGCCGCCGACCATGGCCGACCTGAAGCGTCGTCTGAACGCTAGGGCGCAGGACGCGGCCGACGTGATCGAGCGGCGGCTGGGCCGGTCCAAGGGTGAGATCGAGAAATGGACCGACTATGACTATGTCATCGTCAATGAGGACTTCGATCTGGCCTATGCCGAACTGGCCCATATCTATCACGCAGAAAGGCTGAAGGGCGCGCGCAATCCGTGGCTGACGCCCTTCGTGAACCGCCTGATGGACGAGCCGATCTAGGCGGAGGCCTAGGTCGCTGATTGCGCCAAGACGATCTTGGCCAGGGCTAGGAACCCATCCACATCCACCGTTTCGGCCCGCACGTCTGGATCAATGCCAGCGGCGAGGCAGAGCTCTGTCCCGCCAAGGGTCTTAAGGCTGGAGCGCAGCATCTTGCGCCTCTGACCAAAGGCCGCCTGTGTGGTCCGCTCCAGTGCCTTGAGCATGGCTGCGTCGGGTCGCTCAGTCAGGGGCGTTAGATTGACGACGGCGGATGTCACCTTGGGCGGCGGCGTAAAGGCGCGGGCGGGCAGGTCCATGACGGTGCGGGCCTTGGCTGTGGCCTGAACCACGACCGCCAAGCGGCCATAGGCATCATCACCGACCTGCGCGGTAATCCGGTCCGCCACTTCCTTTTGAAACATCAAGGTCATGGACCGAGGCTGCCATGGCCCGGTCAGCCACTTTAGCAACAGGGCCGTGCCGACATTGTAGGGCAGGTTGGCCACGACGGAGGCTTGGGTGCCCGGCGCGTACTCGGCGATCAGGTCGGCTTCCTTGACGCGCAAGGCATCGTTCTGGACCAGATGAAGCTGGCCGGGGGCCGCGTCGCCAAGGCCATTGAGCAAGGGAAAGAACCGAGGGTCCATCTCAACGGCGATGACCTTGGCACCGGCTTCGAGCAGGGCGCGGGTCAGGCCACCGGGGCCGGGGCCAACCTCGATTACGGTCTGGCCTTCGACCACCTCGGCCAAGCGGGCGATCTTGCGGGTGATATTGAGGTCGAGCAGGAAGTGCTGTCCAAAGCTCTTCTTGGCCAGAAGGCCGTATTCTTCCAGCGCCTCGCGGATGGGGGGAAGGTCCTTGAGGCTCATAGGTTTGCCTGCGCGGCGCGGCTATTGGCGATCTGGTCGGCCATGCGGATGGCGGCGATCAGGCTGTCGGGCCTCGCCAAGCCCTTACCCGCTATGTCAAAGCCCGTACCGTGATCGGGCGAGGTCCGTACGATGGGCAGGCCGAGGCTGACATTCACGCCGCCCCAGAAGTCGAGCATCTTGACCGGAATGAGGGCCTGATCGTGATAGAGGCATATGACCGCGTCATAGGTCTTGCGCGCCTCATCGTGGAACAGGGTGTCGGCGGGTTTGGGGCCAGCGCAATCGATGCCGAGCGCCCTTAGCGCGGCCACAGCCGGGGCGAGGAGGCGGATCTCTTCATCGCCGATGGTACCATTTTCACCGGCGTGGGGATTGAGCCCGGCAAGGACCAGCCTTGGCTTGGCAATGCCGTAGTCGCGGATCATCGCTTGGGCCGTAACCATAGAGGTATGGATGATCGCCTCTTGGGTCAGGGCGCTGGCGACCATGGCGATAGGCACGTGGATGGTGACCAGCACGGCGCGCAGATCGCCTGAGGTCAGCATCATGACCGGACCGCGCGCGCCCGACATCGGCACATCGGCGGTCAGGGCGGCTAGAAATTCGGTGTGTCCGGGGAACTTGAACCCCGCCTCATAGAGCGGGGCCTTGGAGATCGGGCCGGTTACAACGCCGCGCACCTGTCCCCTTATGGCGAGATTCACCGCCTTCTCGATCCATTTGATGATCAATGGCGCATGGGCCTTGTCGGCGACGCCAGGCTGAACCGCATGGACCAAAGGCTGGTCGAGAACAGGTAGGG
>CAISGS010000312.1 GCA_903884915.1 uncultured Caulobacteraceae bacterium
AACAGGCGTGCGGGAATGACCCGCGTGTCGTTGAAGACCAGCGCATCACCGGCTTGCAAAAGCTCTGGAAGATCAAGGATCTGATGATCGGCCAGAGCATGCCCTGGCCGCACCAACAGAAGCCGCGCGCTATGGCGAGGCTCTGCCGGACGCAAGGCTATGGCAGCATCCGGCAGATGGAAGTCAAAGTCGGAAAGTTTCAAACGTCAGCCGCAACGCGGGCCGTGATGATCTTGCCGGGGCTACGCGGTGGCTCACCCTTTGGCAGGGCGTCAACATGGTCCATGCCGTCCGACACCACACCCCAAACCGTATATTGGTTGTCCAGGAAGGTCGCGTCATCGAGGCAGATGAAGAACTGGCTGTTGGCCGAATGGGGCGCAGAGGTGCGGGCCATCGAGCAAACGCCGCGCAGGTGCGGTTCCTTGCTAAACTCGGCCTGAAGGTTCGGCTTGGACGAGCCGCCGCCGCCGGTACCGGTAGGATCACCGCCCTGGGCCATAAATCCAGCAATGACGCGGTGGAAGACGACGCCATCATAGAAGCCTTCGCGGGCCAATTCCTTGATCCGGGCCACGTGGCCGGGGGCGAGGTCAGGGCGCAGGTCGATGGTCACGACGCCGGTCTCAAGCGTCAACAACAGGGTGTTTTCTGGATCGGCAGCCATGGTTTTTCTCGATTTAAAATGAAAGACGGGTCTTCCTAGCGAACCTCGACAGGAAGGTCGATGTCGCAGGCAGAAAAATCAGCACCCTTCTTGGCGCGCAAGGTCTCGACCATGGCCTTGAAGTAACCACTACGAACATCCAGCACCTTGATCGAAGGTCGCTCAGAGGCTGGCATATCGGCCAACATCTGGACCTTGGTCATGGTGTCAGGATCCACCACAGGCTCACCCGTCTTGATCGCCCGCACGATGTCGAGACCCGATAGGGTTTGGCCATACGCGGTGTAACGCTTGTCCAGCGACGGGAAGGCTTGGCGCATCAAGAAGAATTGACTGTTGGCACTATCGGGATTTTCACCCCGCGCAGCCCCCAGCACACCGGGGCAGAACTGACCCCAAGCATGGACCTTGCCATCAGCCGTCATGGCCATCAGATCATCGATCTGGGTCATGACCGGAACCGCCCCGACAAATCCCGACCGGATTCCGATCGGCTGGCTAATGGGGGTAAAGGGACTTTGCGGGCCGCGACGATAGGTAAATTCCGCAACCACGTCGGGCTTGGTTGAGCCGCCCTCACCTGTCCCCTTAGGGTCGCCAGTCTGGGCCATGAATTCGTTGATGACGCGATGGAACTTCAGGCCATTATAGAAGCCCTCACGGGTCAGTTCCTTGAACCGCACCACGTGGTTGGGGGCCAATTCTGGCGACAGCTCAACAATGATCCGGCCCTTGGTCGTATCAATCACCACGACATTTTCAGGATCAGGCACGCGCCAATCGCCAGCCGCAGGCCCCTTGGCCGCGGTGGGGGCTGCAACGGCCTGAGGGGCTTTGGCCTTAGGGGCCGCAGCATTGGCGCTCATAGCGGTGCCGAGCAGCAGGCTCAGGGTCAAGGCCGATAGGATATTCTTCATGCCGTCCTCATTTTACGTCTTGGCGCAATCGGTGGCCTACCGCCACGGCGCAATAGCTCAACTGATAGATCGAGCTAACCGCCAATTGGCGCAATATTGGGGCAATGGCCCTAGATGCGGTTATATTTGGCTAACAGGATCTTGGCCATGGTTGGGCTCAGGAAGCTGCTGATATCCCCGCCGAGCTTGGCGATTTCCTTGACCAGACGCGAGGCTACGGCCTGGTGACGCGGATCGGCCATTAGGAACACCGTCTCGATCTCACGATTGAGTTGCTGGTTCATCGCCGTCATCTGAAACTCATATTCGAAGTCCGCGACAGCGCGCAGGCCACGCACGATCATCTGAGCCCCAACATCCTGCGCAAAATGCATCAGCAGCCCCTCAAAGGGCCGAACCTCAATCTGGGCATGTTTGGTGAAGGGCTGGGTCTCTTCCAGCACCATGGCGCACCGCTCTTCAAGCGTGAACAGAGGCCCCTTATCACGGTTGATTGCAACACCAATGACCAGCTTATCGACCAACTTGACGGCGCGCCCGATAATATCGAGGTGGCCGTTGGTCATGGGGTCAAAGGTCCCCGGATAGAGCCCAACACGTTCCATAGACAATATATCCCCTCAGATTTCCGTTCCGGCGGGACAACTGACGCGTCCCTTACCGGTGTGTCGACCTAGACCTTAGTGATTAGGGTTCAGCCCCATCCTCTGAACCGGTGTCATCGTCACCCTTATCACCTTCAGCCAGCCGCTCAACCGATACGACACGTTCGTCATCTGCGGTTCTGAAAATAGTCACGCCTTGGGTGTTCCGCGCCGCAATACGGATCTCTGCAACGGGGCAACGAATCAGTTGGCCTTGATCGGTAACAAGGACGATCTCATCGCCATCCTCGACCGGGAACGAGGCCACAACCTTGCCGCCGCGCTTGGACAGGTCATGGGCGACAAGACCCTTACCGCCGCGCCCGGTGACCCGATATTCGAAGGACGAACTACGCTTGCCATAACCGGTGTCGCTGAGGGTCAGGATGAACTGTTCCTGCGCGCCCAAGGCACTGATCTGCTCGAGGGTGAGCACCGCTTCACCCTCTTCGGCTCCAGCAGCGTCAGATTCTGGCTCATCGGCCACGGCCACCTCGGCCTCATCGACCGCTTCACCCGTAACCGCACGCATTGCCTTGGCATATTTCAGATAGGCCCTCTGTTCGGCCGCACTGATGCCAAGATGAAGCAGGATAGCCATAGAGATGACCTGATCCGACTCCGACAGACGAATACCGCGTACACCGGTCGACTCACGGCCCGCAAAGACGCGGACATCATCGACACCAAAGCGGATACACTGACCCAAGGCGGTCGTCAGAAGCACGTCGTGGTCCACGGTGCAAAGGCCGACACCAACAATGCCATCGCCCGCATCCAGCTTCATCGCGATCTTGCCGTTGCGATTGACCTGAACGAAGTCAGACAGACGGTTGCGGCGAACATTGCCTGAGCGTGTGGCGAACATCACATCCAACCCATCCCACTGCGCCTCGTCTTCGGGCAGCAGCAGGATCGAGGTGATGGACTCGTTGGGTTCTAAGGGCAGCAGATTGACGAAGGCCTTGCCGCGCGATGATGGCAATCCGAGCGGCAAACGCCAGACCTTGAGCTTATAGACCTTACCCGTCGACGAGAAGAACAGCACCGGCGCGTGGGTCGAGGCGGCAAAGACGCGGGTGACGGCATCTTCCTCTTTAGTCGCCATGCCAGAGCGGCCCTTGCCGCCCCGGCGCTGGGTGCGATAGGTGGCCAGAGGCGTGCGCTTGACATAGCCGCCATGGGTGACGGTGATGACCATATCCTCACGCAGGATCAGGTCCTCGTCTTCCATGTCCGCATCGCCTTCGACGATGATCGTCCGGCGCGGAATGGCGAAGGCTTCACGCACCTCGACCAGCTCTTCACGCACAATGGCCATGATCTTGTCGCGCGAGGCGAGGATCTCAAGGTAGCCGGCGATGGCTTCGGCCAGACTGCGGGCCTCGCCAAAGATCTCGTCACGGCCAAGTCCAGTCAGGCGCGACAGGGTCAGGGCCAAGATGGCGCGGGATTGCTCGTCCGTCAGGCGCACCGCCGGTGCCCCATCGGCCAAGCCAACCACGAGGGTACGGGGATCGGCGATCAGCTCGATCAGTGGGTTCATATCGCCCGCAGGCCAGTCCCTCGCCACCAGCCGCTCGCGCGCCTCGGCAGGGTCCTTGGACGAGCGGATGATGTGGATCACCTCGTCAATATTGGCCACGGCGATGGCCAGACCGACCAAGACGTGACCGCGATCACGGGCTTTGGTCAGTTCGAACTTGGTGCGACGAACCACGACCTCTTCGCGGAACTCTACGAAACAGTCGATCAGACGGCGAAGGCCCATCTGCTCGGGCCGACCCCGGTCCAACGCCAGCATATTGACGCCAAATGAGCTTTGCAGAGGGGTGTAACGATAGAGCTGATTGAGGATCACTTCGGCCGAAGCGTCGCGCTTGAGCTCAACAACGACCCGCATGCCCAGACGGTCGCTTTCGTCGCGAATGTCCGAGATGCCTTCGATGCGCTTTTCACGCACCAGATCGGCGATCCGCTCGACCAGATTGGCCTTGTTCACCTGATAGGGAATGGCGGTGATAATGATGGCTTCGCGGTTGGCGCGCGCCTCTTCAACGGTTGCCACACCCCGCATAATGACCGAGCCACGGCCTGTCATCAGGGCTTCGCGCGCGCCGGTCCGGCCAATGATCTCGCCGCCCGTGGGGAAGTCTGGGCCCGGCACAATATCGAGCAGCTCATCGAGCGGGATCGCGGGATTATCAATGACCGCCAGACAGGCGTCCACGATCTCGCCCAGATTATGGGGCGGGATGTTGGTGGCCATACCGACGGCAATACCGCCTGCCCCATTGACCAGCAGGTTTGGAACCCGCGATGGCAGGACGACCGGCTCATTTTCAGAGCCGTCATAGTTGGGTTGAAAGTCGACAGTCCCCTTGTCGAGGTCGGCGAGCAGGGCTTCAGCCGTCTTCAGCATCCGCACTTCGGTGTAACGCATGGCCGCTGGCATATCGCCGTCGACCGAGCCGAAGTTGCCCTGACCATCGATCAGAACCATGCCCATCGAGAAGGGCTGCGCCATACGCACCATGGCGTGATAGACGGCCGTGTCACCGTGCGGGTGATATTTACCGATCACGTCACCGACGATACGGGCCGCTTTGCGATAGGCTCCCGATGGTCCATAGCCCTGCTCATGCATCGAAAAGAGGATTCGGCGGTGCACTGGCTTGAGGCCGTCACGCGCGTCGGGCAAGGCGCGACTGACAATCACGCTCATCGCATAGTCGAGATAGGAGCGCTTTAGCTCATCTTCGATATTGATGGGCGCAATGCCGCCGCGGCGGGTCTCTTCGGGGGAATTGATTGTTTCGTCGGACACTGATTTTCAGAACTTTTCGAATGATGAATCGCTAGACCGATCTTAAGGCGTACAGTTAGCATCCATCGCGCTTTGGCGCAAAAGCAGGAGCCAGAAACATGAAGCTTTTACTGAGTTCAGTAGCGATTATTTCCTTAATTGGGGCCCAAGCCTTGGCTCAGGTGCACGATCATACCTCAATGGCCGCTCCAGCCGTGGCTACAGCGCCCGCTGCCCCGTCGGCTTCGACCACCCCAATCAGGCTGGCGGATGGCAGCAGTATCGGAACGCTGAGCCTAACGGCCGCTCCAACCGGCGTACTGTTGCAGGTCGATATCACCAAGGGCCTGACGCCCGGCTGGCATGGCATGCATTTCCATCAGACCGGTGACTGTTCAGATTCGAAATTTATGACCAGCGGCGGCCATATGAACCATGCCGAGAGCAAGAGACCGCACGGCCTACTCAACCCTGCAGGGCCTGACTTTGGCGATATGGTCAATCTCTATGCCGCAGCCGATGGGTCGGCCCATGGGCAGGTCTTCAGCAACTATGTCCGCTTGGATAAGGGAACCTTACAAACCGAACAGGTCCTGCGCGATGCCGATGGCTCGGCCCTCGTGATTCACGCCAATCCTGACGATCATATCAGCCAGCCGATTGGCGGCGCAGGCGGGCGTATTGCCTGCGCGGTGATTAAGTAGTCTCGAGGTTGGTTTCACTGGCCTTGGCCAGACGGCGCTCCGACAGGGCCACCAGGGCAACGCCAGCCAAGGTGGCCGCACCGCCCAACGCCACCTGCCATGTAATGATCTCACCCATGAACAGGACGCTGATGACGGCTGAGACCAAAGGCGTCATCAAGAAATAGGGCATGATCCGCCCTGGCTCGCGGCGCTGGACCAGCCAGAACATCATCGCGGTCGCGCCAACCGTCGACAGGACCGCTGCCCAAACGACGCAAACCCAAACCATCATCGGCGCCGCCACGACAGCAGGAACAATGTCTTTTTCGGTGCCAAAAGCGACAGCAAACAACAGTGGGGTGGACAGGAGCGCGGTCATACCCTGAAGCTTCAAGGGCTTGATACCGGGCACTTGGCGCACAAGAATGGTTCCGAGCGCCCAACAGATACTGGCGGCGACCCCGACCAATATGCCTGGAATGTCCCCTTGGGTCCCGGGCGACAGGGACATCCACGCGATCCCACCGAAGGCGACGATAAGGCCTAAAAGCTGAAGCCCGACCATCGCTTCACCCAAGATCAACCAAGCAAAAAGCGCTGTAAAGGGCACCCAAAGCTGTAGCGACACGATGAATGCGCTCAGAGAATGAACCATCGAAAAGCCGAGATAGATTAAACCCGCATTGAGGGGCCCAATCAGAAGCAAGATGACAAGGAGCCGCTTAGGGTCAGGAAAGGGTGGCTTGATGAACGGAAACAAAAAGAGCAGGGCCACCGCAAAGCGTGCCCCGCCCATAAAGATGGGCGGGACATAATGGGTCATATATTTGGCTGCAATATTATTGACGCCCCAAACAAGAACGATGCCGACAATCGCGGCCCATTCAAGGGGCAGCAGGGGTGAACCTGCCGCAGGTTTAACCACTCAGCCTGCTCCTAGAACGGGATCTCGTCGTCCAGATCAGCCGAGAAGCTCTCACGCGGACCAGAGGGCTGAGCCGCGCGTCCCGATGGAGCATAGCCGCCACCGGCCGAATAGCCGTCATCGCGGTCATCCGCACCAGCGCCGCCGCCGGCCTTGCCATCAAGCATGGTCAGTTCACCGCGATATTTCTGCAGGATGATTTCTGTCGAGAACTTTTCAGCACCCGACTGGTCGGTCCATTTGCGGGTCTGGAGAGAGCCCTCGAGATAGACCTTGGCACCCTTACGCAGGAAATTCTCAGCAACCTTGACCAGATTGTCGTTGAAGATCACCACGCGGTGCCATTCGGTCTTTTCCTTGCGCTCGCCCGAAGCCTTATCGCGCCAGGTTTCCGATGTCGCAACCGTCAGATTGGCGACCCGATCGCCCGAATTCAGGGTGCGGATTTCTGGATCCTTGCCCAGATTACCGACCAGAGTGACCTTGTTAACACTTCCCGCCATGGGGACCCCCGCTTATGTGGCTGCTCCGTTGCAGCGCCTGATAAATGTTCTCGTTCCGTTCACAGTGACTCGAAACAGAGCCTATTGCAATGGCATCTCGCCAATCTTAGCCAATCGTCCATCACCGGTACGTACTAGGACCAAATAGCGATTCCCCTTGTAGGTGCGAGACGTAAAAACACCTTCCTTCTGGAGGAACAGGTAATTTCCCTGATAGGCCCCGAGCATAAAGCTCTGCTGCGATCCTAAGGCCTTGAACTTTAATCGAATATCTTCGTGGCGTGCAGCGCAGGC
>CAISGS010000313.1 GCA_903884915.1 uncultured Caulobacteraceae bacterium
AGGTGCAGGCCTACCTGCGTGCGGATCGGATCGCTGACTTGCCCGACATTGAGCTTTTCAGCGGCGTCACGGAAGGCTGGGGCTAGGTCTTTGATTTCGGACTCGCCCAGATCGCCTGCGATCACGCCTGAAACGGTCGCGGCAGCCGATTCCATATTGGAACAGTCTTTGATCAAGGGCTTGAGGGCCGAGAGCTTTGACTGGGCGGCGGCGACATCGGCGTCGGTGGCGGTCGCGGTCAGACGGATGGCAGCTTGCTTGAGGTCCACCAAGGTGGCGCTGGCACCGGCCCGCTTTTCGCGCAGGGCCAGGATATAGACGCCGTCGGTGACGGGGATGGGCTGAGACAACTGCCCGGGGCGAAGCTGCTCTAGCGCCTGCAATAGGACGGGCTGCAATTCTTCACCGGTCACCCAGCCTGTATCGCCGCCGGTCGCGGAGGTCGCAGCGGCTGAGAACTGCCGGGCGACGCTGGCGAAGGGTGCGCCCTGCTGAAGCTGGCCGATCAATTGGTTGGCACCGCGCATGGCATTGTCTGCGCCGCCGACCCGTGTGGCCTCAATAAAGATTTCGCTGACCAAAAACTGGGGCTTGGCAGCCGCCGCATTCTGACGGGCCAAGGCGGCCTCGATCTGATCGTCACCGACCCGCAGGCGAGAGCCGTAACGGCCGTTGATCCAGCGCTGCCAGCTAATTTCAGCGCGGATTTGCGCGCGCAAGGTTTCGGGATTGACCCCGGAGGCGGCGAGGGAGCCGACCAACTGCTGAGCTGTGGCGCGGTTTTCCTGCGCCATGCGGCCGATCTGCCGATCAATATCCTCGTCTTTGGCGATGATGGAGAACTTCTGCTCCTTCTCGACGCGGCGCAGTTCCTGCATCTGAAGGGATTCTTCAACCAGAGACCGCAAGGACTCGCGCTCGATCTGACCAAGGCTATCGGCGGTTGGCTGCATACCCGAGGTCACGATCAAAAGCAGCATCCGCTGACGTAGATCATAGGTCGAGATGATGCTGTCATTGACGATGGCCGCGACGCCTTCGCTCAGATAGTTGACCGTCGGTACCGGAGCACCGGTCGCCTGGGTGCCTGCGGCCTGAGCCGAAGCCGAGGTCGGCAGTGCCGCTTGGGCCAGCACGGATACGGCCGCAACCGCAGCCGCCAGATGTTTAACCGTCAACGCGCGCATCATCGTGGATGTCGTTCCTCTCATGCGCCCGCCAGAGTCGCTCTAGCGGTCGTCATAGTCTGTGTATCCTGCATCGCCCAATGTGGCGAGGGTTAGGCGAATGAGCACGTTATCGGACGGACCGAGCGTGCGGTTATAGGTTTCTTCGCGTTGATACACGATTTCGAGCCTCGTGCATTCGTCGCGATAGAGCAGGCCAATTTCACGGTTGCGCCAAACTTCATTTTCAAGGTCGCGAACTCCCGCAAAGGTCAGACCCCAGGTCTTGGAGATATAGACCTCTCCGGCCCCTTGGATGTCCTTAACGGCCGAGCCACTGATGGCGGTCTTGTCGTCTAGATAGCGGACATAGCCCCGGACACGATCAAGGCTGAGATTGGCCCCGGCCTCTTGGCGGCGGATTTTTAGACTGTCGGAGTCAAACCGCGTGCGCGCAAAGGCTGATAGGCCTGCGACCGGCGCAATCGAGACGGATGTCACCCAATCGGAGGCTGTGCCTTGCAAGCCGGTTCGCGCCTGCACCATCAGGTCCCGACTGGTCCGAAAGCTGCGCCCCACCAGCAGGCGGGCCGTGCGGCCTTGGCCCCAATCGACGGTCGTTCGCACCCCGACATTGAGCCTTTGACCGCCATCATAGAGGTCGAACCCCGGATAGCGGTTGGCTTCGAACAGGTTGGTCTCGTCAAACTCGAACGAGATACTGTCCTCGTTTGGAATACGGCTATCGCGTTGGGCGTCGGGCGACAGGGCAATCTGGGCCATGGGCTCTAGAATGATGGTCGAGGTGCCAGCCTTGCGGATGAGCGGATAGCTCAGATCGACACCGACCGTGCCCATGGTCCGGCTAATCGACTGGCCCTTTGTGTTGGTCAGGGACTGGTCGGCGATGTTGTAGTAGTCCGCGCGGGCCGAGACGAAGGGTTCCGCCCTCAGGCCATTGCTGAAGGTATTGATCTGGCGCCATTCGCCTTCGCCGGTGGCCCTGCGGCTATCGACACCGGGTTGCTTGGCGGAGGTGGGTGACTGATCGCGAAACAGGGCCACGCCACTGCCTTGCAGACGCAGACGGCCCCCAAAGATCGGATCTTTTGGTTCATAGCGGGCCTCGACGAGAGGCGCGGCATAGGGAATGGCGTGATTATTGTCGGAGCTGCGTAGGCCTTGGAAACTCAGGGTCGACAGGGCCAGATAGCTACGATCGGTCTGGCGGGTTGCATAGAGCTGGCTCAGGAGGCGGCGGCTGTCGGTATTGAACAGGCCGCGATTGTCCTGATAGACCCGCCCGATATTGTACTTGTCGAACAGCAGGGCATCAGACGTCCGTTCGAGCCCGAACCCCCAGTCCCACTTGTCATTGATGGTGAACTTCCCCTTGGCCAAG
>CAISGS010000314.1 GCA_903884915.1 uncultured Caulobacteraceae bacterium
GAACAGGTCGCGGTCATCATTTCGAGCAGGCGACGGGGCGCTTTGGACAGACATGGACAAGAACAGCTTTCGTGGCGTTGTGGGTTCTGGTCATATAGGCTAGATTTAAGAGTGATTATTGCTCATTTGGACCCGTGAAATCCGCATTCATAGTTCTTATGAACCATCATCTGCGCGTAATTGAGAGCAAACAGACGTGAGCGAAAAGCTTGATCGATATGATCTGAAAATCCTCGCCGCCGTAGCCGATGAGGGCCGTTTGAGCTGGCGCGATCTGGCCGAACAGATCGGTCTGTCCCTGACCCCGACCCTGCGCCGCGTCCGCCGACTGGAGGAAAGCGGCTATATATTGGGCTATAGTGCACGGCTGGATGAGACCCGGCTGGGCCATGCCATCAGCGTCTTTGTCTCGGTGACCCTGACGGCCCAGACAGAAGAGGCGATCTCGGCCTTTGAGCGCGAGATCGCCAAGGCTCCGGAGGTGATGAGCTGCTATCTGATGACCGGCGGCGCGGACTATCTGCTGCGCGTCGTCGCCCCCGATCTGGCCGGTTACCAGTCCTTCTTGATGAACAGCCTAACGCGCATACCGGGCGTGGCCCATATCCAGTCCAGCTTTGCCCTACGACCCGTCATTCAACGGGCCGCACCGCCCCTCAGCTAGAGGAACGGACTAGGCTTCGACCGGGTTGCGACGGCAATAGAGGCCGAAAGCTGCGATCCCGGCATAACAGATGAACGGCACGATCAGCGCCATCCGCAGGCTCGAGGCATCGGCCAGCAGTCCCGCCATAAGCGGCACAATCGCGCCGCCAACAATGGCGACGCAGAGCACGCCTGAGCCCTCTGCCGCCCGCTCACCCAGACCTTCGGAGGCCAGCGAGAAGATGGTCGGGAACATGATCGAGTTGAAGAAGCCAATGGCGATTAGGGCCACGCCCGACACGGTTCCAACGGTTAGGCCAGAGGTGATTAGAAGCACACCAACGCAGGCTGCTGCAGCCGCCAGCACCAGGCTTGGCGGGAACTGACGCAGGACCCAAGCGCCGATGAAGCGGCCGACCATCGCCCCGCCCCAATAGAAGGTCACGAGCTCGCCCGCCTTTTGAGCGACAATATTGAGCGTATCGGCCTGAATCAAATAGTTGACCAACAGGCTACCAATCGCCACCTCACCGCCGACATAGATGAAGATGCCCAAGGCCCCGAAGGCAAAGCGCGGACGCTGCAACAGGGTGAAGGCCTGCATCATGCTGACATTCTCAACCGTTGCCTCTTGCAGACGATTGCGACGTGACCAGACCAGCGCCGCGACGGCTGCAAGCGCCACCGCAATGACCAGATAGGTCTTCACAATGACGCCGGTCTCGGTCGCCAGATAGGCGGTCAAGGCTTCACCGCTCAAGGTGCTGGGATCAACCGTCCCCAAGGAGCCGAGGATCAACTTGGCCCCAAAGAAGGGGGCAACCGTGGTTCCCAGCGCATTAAAGGCCTGCGCGAAGGTCAGACGGCTATGGGCCGACTTTGCCGGGCCAAGCAGAGAGATGAGCGGGTTGGTCACCACCTGCACCGTCGTGATTCCCGCCGCAAGAACAAAAAGCGCAATCAGGAAGGCGACAAACAGACCGGCCAAAGAGGCCGGAATGAACAGCAAACAGCCAACGGTCATGACCACCAGACCGGCAACCGCTGTGCGCATATAACCGAAGCGACGAACGACGGCTGCGGCGGGGATCGACACCACGAAATAGGCGGTGAAAAAGGCGAACTGCACCAACATGGCTTGGAAATAGTTCAGCTCAAACAGGCTCTTGAGCTTTGGAATCACCACATCATTGAGGCTGGTGATGCCCCCGAAAATGAAAAAGAGGGCAAAGACAAACCAGCGCAGATCGGCTGGGGCATTGTCTCCCGAACCCAAGACTGCCGCCGAAGCGTTGCTGGATTCACGGGTCTTCAAGGGGGCCGTAGCCATGATGCGTTCTCTCCACTGAACGTCGGCACTGTGGCCGCTTGGTAAAACCCTAGCGCGATTTGACAGCGAAGTCAGGGGCAATTTTTTGGAGGGGTGGCAAGAAAAAACCAACAAGGCCCTCACCCAACCCTCTCCCAC
>CAISGS010000315.1 GCA_903884915.1 uncultured Caulobacteraceae bacterium
CGCGCGGATGAATGCCGCCTTTATCCGCATCGGCCTGTCGGCCTGCGATATTGGTGTGTCCTATTTCCTGCCGCGTCTGGTCGGCGTATCGGTGGCGTCAGAGTTGATGCTGACGGGGCGCTTCATCAATGCTGAGCGGTCCTTGAGGGTTGGCCTTGTCAGCGAAGTGGTGCCCGATGCCGACCTGACCAAGGCGGCGCGCGCCTATCTGGACGACATGGTCACAACCTCGCCGCTGGGCCTGCGCCTGACCAAAGAATGCCTGAATATGAGCGTCGATTCCCAGAGCCTCGAAGCGGCCATCGCCATGGAAGACCGCAACCAAATCCTCTGCTCCCAGACCGCCGACGTGCGCGAAGGTATGACCGCCTTCTTGCAAAAGCGTGCGCCGAACTATTCGGATAGCTAATTACGCCTCTATCGATAATTTTATTTTTAACGACCTTGACGCGATTAGAAAGAGGGTCTTCTCTTACTCAGGCTGAGTGGGGGAGGCTTTTGTGTCGAGCATCAATGGGTTGCCGAAAAATTTCTATTCAAAGCTATTTTTGCCTGGATTAATCATATGGTCTATAGTCGCGGTGGGTATTAGTAATTTGGATCGGGTTCAGCTTGGCGTTGCTACATTTTTTTGTTGAATAATTATTATATATACAAGTTTATTAACAAAATAACACTAAATACTGTTTCTAGTTTAAAAACATTAAGAGACATAATGGTTAGTTCATTGTTATTGGTCTTTTTTATATTTATGAAATTTGGGATGTTAATTTTCACAGATTTCAAATTTCAGCTATTGATTTTTATAGTTGAATTTTTCCTCTATTTATCGGTCATAAAAATTATTGAATATTATGACAAGATCGCCCTCGAAGGGGTGACGCCTGAAGATGGTAAGAAAAATATGTAGGGCGAGGACCATTGGCTCTCCACCAGCGAAACCCGTCTTGAGATGCTGACCGCCTCAAACGCCTTTTTGGAGCGGTGTAATTCGCCGAACTGATGGGCCCAAGGCCTGACAGCCGCGTCTTGGCGCCTCGGCGCTCGTCCGCGATATGACGGCCATCAAACTTTTGCACTAGGCGCCGCAAGGGCAGTGCTGATAGCGCTGCCTCCATGAACCAGAAACTGTCCCTCGACGAGATCGCCGCCCCGGTGGGCTTTGCCGCCTTTCCGATTGAGATTGGCTTTATCGGTGCCAATGGGCCCCTGTGGCTGAACGCCCATGGTGAGGTTCTCAAGCTCGGCTTTCGGGTCGAGATGCGCCACTGCAACCCCATGCAGATCTGCCATGGCGGCATGTTGGCCACCTTCATCGACATGTTGATGCCCATGTCCATTGCCCATCAGAGCAAGATGCGAGGGCGGTTCATGCCGACCGTTCAGCTTAGCCAAGAGTTCTTGGCACCAGCCCCGCTCGGCAGTTGGGTCGAAGGCACCGCGCAGGTCTTGAAAATCACCCGCAATATGGCCTTTGCCCAATGTCTGATCACCGCCGATGGCGAGCTCTGTGGCCGGGCCAGCGGGGTCTTTAAGCTGGGTAAGGAGATCGGCGGGGCGGGGCTGTCGGGCGTGATCGAGAAGATCAAGGCCGCCAACCCCTTACCCTCAACCGAAGGCTAGGCCTTAGCGCTTGGGCGCGCGTCCATCCGTTTGATCCAGGCGGCGGTCCAAGCATGTTCCGAAGCGAGCGGCTGGCCGACGGCGGCACCGAAGGTCAAGAAACAGTAGAGCAAAATGTCGGCCAGCGTCAGGCGATCGCCGCAGACGAACTGACGATCCCCCATCTGGTCGCCAAACCATTTGAGGCGATCCTTGGCGATGGCCTTTAGCTCATCAGCCCCGCTGGGACCGACCAGCATGATCCGCTTTTCAAAGATCGGACGACCCTCAGCCGCCCGGAAGGCGTTGGTCATGGGCTCGCAGATGTTTAGATCGATGCGGCGCGTCCACATGCGGGTCTCGGCGCGCTCTTCTGGTGTCGTGCCGACCAAGGCGGGCGAGGGCTGCAGCTCTTCGAGATATTCGCAGATGGTGGTGATTTCGCAGACAAAGCGGCCATCATCCAATTCCAGCGCAGGCGTCTGGCCAGCCGGATTGACCTCAGAGTTGTAGGGCGGGCGACGGTTTTCACCGCCCATCAGATCGACCGTAACGATGGGCAGGGTGATGCCCTTTTCAGCCAGGAACATCCGCACCACATGCGGATTTGGGCCTACGGAATTATGCAGCTTCATTGTCGTTTCCTCTTATGGTTACGCGATTAGTCGGGTCTGGGGCGCGGCGCGTCAAGAGTTTGATCGAGCCCCTATGACTTTGCGCCAATCGGACCTAGAGTTTGGTTCAAGAGCAAAACAGAATCTGGGAGTGATGAGCATGTCAGGACGAAAGGGCGGATGCCTGTGCGGCGCAGTGCGCTATGAATTGAAGGCCGAGCCGACCGTGACAGCGGTCTGCCACTGCACCCACTGTCAGCGACAAAGCGGCAGTGTCTTCTCGACCAATATGGTGCTCCAGGAAGCGGACTATGTTCAGCACGGCGAGACCAAGGTTTTTGAGGACAAGGGTGACAGCGGCAAGGGGGTCCATCGCCATTTCTGTGCCAACTGCGGCTCGCCCATTATTTCCAAGATCGACCTGATGCCGGGTATGGTTATGGTCAAGGCCGGAACCTTGGATGATTTGAGCACGATCAAGCCGGGCGTCGAGGTCTATGCCGACCATGCCCCCGATTGGGTCGCCCCCATTGCTGGGGTTCGCCGCTTTGGACAGGCTGCAGGCTGACCAATGAGTGCGAGCCTGATCGAAGCCAGTCTGGAGCTTGCCGCCGAGCGCTGCGAGGACCTGACGCCGCTGGTCTATGAGCGACTTTTTCGAGAGCATCCTGAGATGGAGGCCCTGTTCTGGCGCGATACCAACCATGCGGTGAAGGGCGAGATGCTGGCGCGGGTCTTTGAGGCCATCCTCGACTTCGTCGGCGAGCGCAAATATGCCAGCACCATGATCCAGTGCGAGGTCGTCACCCACGAGGGCTATGATGTGCCGCCCGATGTGTTTCGGATCTTCTTTGCCACCGTCGCGGCGACCTTAAAGGCGTTGCTGGCTGGCGATTGGACCGCCGACATGGATCAGGCTTGGGTCAAGCTGCTCGCGGATCTGGACTATTATGTGATCCACCCCGATCAGTATGAGACCAGCATGGCCAAGGCCGGATAGCTCACCCTCAAGATTTTGCTTGGGGCGCCTTTGGGGAAAGGGCGTAGACACAATGAAAAGACCTGTTGGGAGACCGAACCATGAGTGCTGATCCTGGACAACCGACCATCGGTGATGTGCGCCCTGCCCACAGGCTGGACGAGGCGGCGTTGGATCGCTGGCTGGCGGCCAATGTCGAGGGCTATCAAGGCCCCCTGTCGGTGCGCCAGTTTCAGGGCGGCGCCTCCAACCCGACCTATATGCTGACGGCGGGCGGCAAGCGCTATGTGATGCGCAAGAAGCCGCCGGGGCAGTTGCTGGCCAGCGCCCATCAGGTCGATCGTGAGTTTCGGGTCATGTCCGCTCTGGGCAAGGTTGGCTTTCCCGTCCCGACCATGCGGGCCCTGTGCGAAGACGACAGGGTCGCGGGAGCCACCTTCTATGTGATGGACTTCCTAGAGGGCCGCATCTTCCGCGATGCCCGCCTTCCCGGCATGACCCCCGCTGAGCGGGCCGCCATCTATGACGAGTTGGGCGCGGTGATGGTGAAGTTGCACGCCATTGACCCCAACGCCATTGGCTTGGCCGACTATGGTCGCCCCGGCAACTATTTCGAGCGCCAGATTGGCCGCTGGACCAAGCAATATCGCGGTGCCGAGACCGAACGGATCGAGGCTATGGAGGCTTTGATCGAGGCCCTGCCTGCCATGGTACCTGCTGATGACCGGGTGACCATCGCGCACGGCGACTATCGGCTTGAGAATGTGATGTTCCACCCTACTGAGCCGCGCATCATTGCGGTTCTGGACTGGGAGCTATCGACGCTGGGCCATCCCCTGGCCGATCTGGCCTATAACTGTATCCTGTGGCATTCGCGGTCCGAGAGCTGGGGCACCTTTGATGGCATTGATCTCGCCACCTCGGGTATCCCGTCGGAACAGGACTATGTCGCCGCCTATTGCCGCCGCACCGGGCAAGGCGCGATTCCAGAGTTCAACTTCTATCTGGCCTTCTCGATCTTCCGGCTGGCCTCGATCTCTCAGGGCGTGTTCAAGCGTAATCTGGATGGTATCGGCACCTCTGACGCCCATGGCGACAACACCGGCGTGAAGATCTTGGCCGATACGGCTTTGGCCGTTTTGAAGCGCTAAGATCAGGCCCAATGACCGACAGCTTTGATTATATTGTTGTCGGTGCAGGCTCTGCGGGCTGCGTGCTGGCCAACCGGCTATCGGCGGACCCGTCCAAGCGGGTTCTGGTGCTGGAGGCCGGGGGCAAGGATGACTGGATCTGGTTCCATATTCCGGTCGGCTATCTGTTCTCAATCGGCAATCCGCGCGCCGATTGGATGTTCGAGACCCAGCCCATTGCGGGGCTGGATGGCCGCAAGCTGAGCTATCCGCGCGGCAAGGTCATTGGCGGCAGTTCGGCCATCAATGCCATGATCTATATGCGCGGTCAGGCAGCCGACTATGACGGCTGGAAGGCGATGGGCCTGACCGGCTGGGGCTGGGATGATGTCTTGCCGCTGTTCATGGCCCAAGAGGACCATATCAACCCGCCAAGCGCGCTCCATCGCAGCGGCGGCGAGTGGCGGGTCGAGCATCCACGGATGCGCTGGAAGGTTCTGGATGCTTTCGCCGAGGCTGCGGCTGAGGAAGGCATTGCGCCTGTGGCGGATTTCAATGGCGGCGATAATGAGGGCGCGGGCTATTTTCAGGTCAACCAGAAGACCGGTCGGCGTTGGAGTGCGGCGAGGGGCTTTCTAAAGCCGGTCCTGCACCGCCAAAATCTCAAGCTTGAAACCGGCGTGCGGGTCACGCGGATCCTGATCGAGCAGGGCCGTGCGGTGGGGGTTGCCTACAGCCGAGGCGGACAGGAATTCGAGGCTCGGGCGTCGGCTGAGGTGGTTTTGACTGCTGGTGCCGTGGGGACGCCGCAGCTTCTAGAACTGTCGGGTCTCGGCGATGGTGCGCGCCTTCAGGCTCTGGGCATCGAGACCAAGGCCCATTTGCCGGGGGTGGGGGAGGGCTTGCAAGACCATCTGCAGATCCGGCCCTATTACAAGGTCAGCGGCGTGCCGACCATGAACGTCCTCTATGGCTCGCTGTGGCGCAGGCCCTTGATGGCGCTGGAATATGCCCTGTTTCGGCGCGGGCCCATGTCGATGGCCCCGTCGCAGATGGGAGCCTTTGCCCGATCTTCACCCGATCAGGAACGGGCCAATGTTCAGTTCCACGTCCAGCCCCTGTCGCTCGACCGGTTCGGTGAGCCGCTCCATCCCTTCGGAGCTATCACCATCAGTGTCTGTAATCTGCGTCCGACCAGTCGAGGATCGATCCATCTGGCCAGCGATAGGGCTGAGGACGCGCCCCTAATCCAACCCAACTATCTGTCCACGCCTGACGATGAGCAGGTCGCCATCGACTCCTTGCGGCTGGTGCGCAGGGTTGTGGCCCAGTCCCCCTTGCAGCGTTACGCGCCGCAGGAACATAGACCCGGCCCTCAGGCCCAGTCAGACGCCGACCTCTTGGCCGCCGCTCGGTCGCTGGGCACGACCATCTTCCATCCGGTCGGGACCGCCAAGATGGGCCTCAAGACAGATCCGATGGCGGTGGTGGACGACCAACTTCGGGTCCATGGCATCGAAGGGCTTCGCATTGCCGATGCCTCGATCATGCCGACCATCACTTCGGGCAATACCAATTCCCCGACCATGATGATCGCTGAAAAGGCCGCCCGGATGATCCTGTCTGAGCGGTAGACGGGTCTTTCAGTTCTTCATCTGGACAAAAATAGTCTTAAAACCATAACAATTTCAGTGTTTTACGCTTCGTTCGCCGAGCAACTCATAGTTGAAATATTTGTTAGTAGTTAGTACTTTAATTCACTACTGAAAAACCGCAGACAGTTGTAAAATTGCTCACGCATGGCGCGAGAGTGTGTCTCGCTGTGTCAGAGGTTTTTCGAATGATTTGGGACCGGATATCGGATGATCCTGGGCTTGATTGGATAGACCTTGATGTCCGCCAACAGGC
>CAISGS010000316.1 GCA_903884915.1 uncultured Caulobacteraceae bacterium
CGGGCAGGCCGGTAACATGCGAGGACGACACATCGATCAGAATATCGGGAAATTCACGGCGAAACGCGCGCAGCAGCGGCAGGCCCATCTGGTGCAAAAGTGAAGGCGGCATATGGATGCGCAGGGTACGGACATTGCGATTGCTGTCGCGAATGGTGTTGAGCGCCTGTTCCAGCCGATCAAACGATTTTCGCACCACGGGCAAGAGCGCCGCGCCCGCCTCGGTCAGGACCAAGCGCTGAGGACGCCGCTCGAAAAGCTGTTTTCCGAGCAGGTCTTCAAGGCCGATCACGTGACGGCTGAGCGCGCTTTGCGACACATGCAGGGCCTGCGCCCCCGCAGTAAAGCTGAGGTGCTGACCGACCGCGTCAAAGGCTCGAAGGGCGTTAAGGGGAAGCCATCGGCGGTTGATCACTCGTCAGACCTTTCAAAGCCATTGCAGAAAAAAGCACCACACGGCCATTCTGCGCTGAGGTCAAGCGCCGCAGCGGTCAAAACGATATAGGCATATGAGGAAATAAGATTGCCCAGCCCCCTGCGCAACGTGGCAATCTAAAGGTCTGTTTTAGGAGGCCTCATGTTGGACTTGGCAAAAATTTCGGACCTGTTCGCGCAACGCAAGACGGGTCATGCCCTGCCACAGGCGCTCTATAATGATCCGGACGTCTTTGAGTTCGATCTGCTGGCCATCTATGGTCAGTCTTGGCTGTTATTGGGTCTGGAATGCGAACTGCCCAAGGCCGGGGCGACCTTGGCTATGAATATTGGCCCTTGGCCCATCGTCGTGGTGCGGGGCCGAGATGGCACCTTGCGGGCCTTCCACAATTCCTGCCGTCACCGCGGTGCCCAGATCTGCAAGACCGGCCATGGCTCATCGCCGCGCCTTGTCTGCCCCTATCACAAATGGACCTATGAACTGACGGGTGAGTTGGTCAGCGCGCCGCGCATGGCCGAAGATTTCGAGATGAACGACCATGGCCTGACGCCAATCGCCATCGAGGTTCTAGAGGGCGCGGTCCATATCTGTCTGTCGGACAATCCCCCCGCCTTTGATGAGTACCGCGCCAAGGCTGGCCCGCTCATGGCGCCCCATGACTTTGCCAATGCCAAGCTGGCCCATGAAAGCGTCTTGGTCGAGATGGCCAACTGGAAGCTGGTCATGGAAAATGCGCGCGAGTGCTATCACTGTCTGACCGGTCACCCTGAGCTGTCTGCCAGCTTCCCAACCGGGACCACGGCCTATTTCGATTATGACGATAAGGCCGCGCTTGAGGCCTATAATCAAAAGATGGAAGCGATGGGCCTTCCTGTCGGCCCGGTCGAGGGGGACTGGTGGCAGGCTATGCGCTTCCCGCTCAATCCGGGGTTTGTTACCATGTCCGCCGACGGCAAGCCGCTGGTGGCCAAGACCATGGGCCGGGTCGGTGACGGTGATGTTGGCACCATGCGCTGGGCGCTGGAACCCCATAGTTTCTGTCACACCTTGGGCGATTTCACCTTCATCTTCAGCGCCCTTCCCGTGGCCCCCAACGAGACCCATGTGGTCGCCAAATGGTATGTCTCTAAGGATGCGGTTGAAGGGGTCGACTATACGGCTGAGGGCCTGAGCGACATCTGGAACAAGACCAATATCCAAGACCGCGATCTGGCCGAGAACAATCAAAAGGGCGTCAATTCCATCGGTTACAAGCCCGGTCCCTATTCGCCTGAGGCCGAAGTTTTGGTGTTGCGGATCATCGACTGGTATTGCGCCAAGGCTAAGGCCTATATCGACGCAAACAGCTGACGGGCGGAACCGATCCCATGACCACTGATCCAACGGGTCTGCATCTCGAAACCTTGGCCATTGGCTATGGCTATGACCCGGCTCAGCATCAGGGCTCGGCCAAGCCGCCGCTGTTTTTGACCTCGACCTTCGTCTATCCCAGCGCCCAGATCGCCAAGGATGCCCACCGGGTGTTCTTCAATGGTCCGGTCGATGGCGAGCCTGCCGGGGCCTATATCTATTCGCGCCTCAACCATCCCAATCTGGATATGGTCGAAAAGCGGTTGGCGGTGCTGGATGGTGCCGAAGATTGCGCGGCCTTTTCCAGCGGTATGGCGGCGCTGAGCACGACCCTGATGACCCTGCTGCGTCCCGGCGACAGCATGGTCTATAGCCGTCCGATCTATAGCGGCACCGATGGGCTGATGAACGGCCACCTGACCGACTATGGCATCAAGCCGTTCGGCATTACCGATGCGGTCGCCCGC
>CAISGS010000317.1 GCA_903884915.1 uncultured Caulobacteraceae bacterium
CAACTTCCGATTCTTGAGCCAATGAGGCTCAAGCCGAACGGGGCTGGGCCCATCCTGTTTGTCTGTGACCATGCCAGCAACGCCATTCCCGAGGTCCATGCCAATCTGGGGCTCAGCGCGGAACAGAGGACAGATCACATTGCTTGGGACCCGGGCGCAGCGGGCGTGACCGAGGCCCTGTCAGACCTGTTAGATTGTCCCGCCATTTTGGCGCGCGCCTCGCGGCTGTTGATTGATTGCAACCGTCATCCGGCTGACGTCGATGCTATCCCAGAGATCAGCGAAACCACGTCCATTCCGGGCAATGCGGACCTATCGCCCGATGAAGTCGCTGCGCGGATTGAGGCCTATCACACCCCTTTCCACGCAAGCATTGAGCAGACCCGCGCTGCCTTGGGGCCGCAAATTCGTGCGGTTGTTTCACTACATAGTTATGTGCCGGTCTTTCATGGCCAGCAGCGGCCTTGGCATCTGGGGCTGGTCTATAATGCCGACCGCAGGATGGCCGAGGTTGTGCGTGACGGCCTATCGGCCAACCCTGATCTCGTCATTGGAGACAATGAGCCCTATTCGGGCCAAGACCGGTTCTATTACACGCTCAACCGACACGCGCAGACCCACGGGCTTCCTTGCCTGATGATCGAAATTCGCAATGACCTGATCAAATTGAAGTCAGATCAAACAGCTTGGGCGAAGAAACTGGCGCCCATGTTGATCAAGGCCCTTGCCAAAATCCCCTGAAGCCATGCTGAGTGGTTTCTGATGGAACGCACGTGCCATCTCAAAGCCGGGGGGATTGATATGACCATGTCTAACGACGACCAGCATCAGGATGATGTCAGCCGACTCCATAAGATGGGCTATGCGCAGGAACTGTCCCGCACCATGGGCCATTTCTCCAACTTCGCCATTTCCTTTTCGATCATCTGTATCCTCTCGGGGGGTGTTAACTCCCTAGCGCAGGGCTTGAGCGGCGCAGGGGGCGCGGCTTTGGGCATTGGCTGGATCGTTGGCGGTCTGGCGGCACTCATTTTTGCGCTCGGCATGGCGCAGATTGCTTCGGCCTTTCCAACGGCTGGCGGTCTCTATCACTGGAGCTCAATCCTCGGCGGACGGTTCTGGGGCTGGCTGACGGCTTGGATGAATCTTTTGGGTCTGATTACCGTTCTCGCGGCGATCAATGTCGGGACCTTTACCTTCTTTGTCGGTGCCTTTGGGCCGATGCTCGGGATCGAGGCGGGCTACATGCCGCAATTGATCTTCATGATCACGGTCACAGGCCTGCACGCCCTGATCAATCACCTCGGCATCAAGTTCACGACGCGGCTGACCGACCTGTCGGGCTATCTGATCTTGGCCGGAACGGTGGTTCTGACGGCGGTGCTGTTCTACACCTCGCCGACCCATGATTTTAGCCGTCTGTGGACCTTCACCAACTATTCGGGCGATGCTGGCGGCGGGGTTTGGCCACAGACCGGGTCGATGTACCTGGTCTTCTTCCTTGGCCTCTTGCTACCGATCTACACCCTGACCGGCTATGACGCCTCGGCCCATACCTCTGAAGAGACGGTTGGCGCAGCCAAGCGCGTGCCAACGGCCATCATCCATTCCGTGTTCTGGGCGGCCCTGTTCGCTTGGATCTTCTCTTGCGTCTTCGTCATGGCCATCCCCGATATGGGCGAGGCCGCCAAGCAAGGTTGGAACGTCTTCTTCTACGTGATGGACGCTCGGGTGCCTGAAGCCTTGAGAACAGCCCTCTATGTGATGATCTTTGTGGCCCAGTTCCTTTGCGGCTTGGCGACGGTCACATCGGCCTCGCGGATGACCTATGCCTTTGCCCGCGATGACGGGTTGCCGGGATCGAAATATCTCAAGGCCGTCAGCAAGCGTTGGCGCACGCCCGTGGCCGCGATCTGGACCACAGCCATCTTGGCGGTCGCCTTCACCGCCTATGCCGATGCCTATTCGACCGTGGTGTCGGTGACCTCCATCGCGCTCTATCTGTCCTATGCCATGCCCATCGCCGCAGGCCTCTTTGCCTATCGCCGGACCTGGAAAGAGATGGGGCCTTGGGATATGGGCCCACTGTTCCGCGTTGTGGCGGTGCTCTGCATCCTCATGGCGGGCGTCATCTTCTATGTTGGTGTCCAGCCTCCGAACCAGTTGGCCCTCAAGGTGCTCGCCGCCATTGGCGTCCTGACCCTGCTGGCTTGGTTTGGCTTGGAATCGCGCCGCTTTAAGGGGCCACCTGTCGGTGATCGGATCGCAGAGCGCGCGGCGGCTATTTCTGAAGCCGAAGCGGCTTTGGACGCGAACTAGGCCCCTATCCACACTATGGTGTCTGGCGGAGGGGAATCAAAACGCCCCTCCGCCGTTTCTTTTTCTGAGGCATGACCATGGCTGCGAACGCTCGGACGGACCAACACCCCAAGACGGCGGCGGATTTGAAGCGCTATGTGGAGCAGTCAGACCTGCCCTATGCCAAGGTCGGCGTGTTCGACATCGATGGCGTGCTGCGCGGCAAATATATGGCCAAGGATAAGCTCCTCTCGTCGCTTGAGGGCGGCTACGGCTTTTGCGACGTGGTCTTAGGCTGGGACAGCAACGACCAGCTCTATGACAATACGACCATGACCGGCTGGCATACGGCCTATCCGGACGCAGGCGTGCGGCTGCTACCCGAAACCACGCGGCTCTTGCCGTTCGAAAACAATATGCCGCTGATCCTCAGTGAGTTTACCGGCAAGATGGAGGCCATCTGCCCGCGCTCGCTGCTGCGCCGCATTGTCGAGCGCGCCTCCAGCATGGGCTTTGGCATCAAGTCCTCAGCGGAATTTGAGTTCTTCGTCTTTGAGGAAACGCCGCAATCGGTGCGCGATAAGGGCTATCGCAATCTAATCAGCATCACGCCGGGCTATTTTGGCTATTCGATGCTGCGCAACTCCGTCCATGCGGATTTCTATCACGAGCTGATGAATCTCTGCCTCGATATGGATATCGAGCTTGAAGGGCTTCACACCGAAACCGGTCCCGGTGTGCTCGAGGCGGCGATCAAATATGATGACGCCATGGCCTCTGCCGACAAGGCGGCCCTGTTCAAGACCATGACCAAGATCTTGGCGCAGCGTAAGGGCTGGATGGCCACCTTTATGGCCAAATGGTCGAATGATTGGCCCGGTCAGTCCGGTCACCTGCATATGTCCTTGGTCGACGAAAGAACCGGCAAGCCTGTCTTCTATGATGAGACAAAGCCGCTTGGCATGAGCGACACCATGCGCTGGTTCGTCGGTGGTCAGCAGGCCCTGATGCCGGAACTGCTCAGCATGATCGCCTGCACCGTCAACAGCTATACGCGCCTCATCCCCGGCTATTGGGCCCCGACCAGCGCCAGCTGGGGCTATGAGAACCGAACCTGTGCCCTTCGCGTCATTGGCGGCGCGCCAAAGAGCCAGCGGGTCGAATATCGGATCGCCGCGGCGGACATCAATCCCTACATCGCTTTTGCGGCCAGTATCGGCTCGGGTCTCTGGGGCATTGAAAACAAGATTGAGCCGACCGCCCCGGTCGAGGGCAATGCCTATGAAAAGCGCTTCCCCGCCAAGATGGGCCTGCCCTCTACCCTTTGGGAGGCCGCTCAGAAGCTGAAGGGGTCCAAGGCGGCGCGTAATCTGTTCGGCGATGAGTTTGTCGACCACTATGCCGCCACCCGCGAGTGGGAAGAGCGCGAGGCGCGCAAAGCGATTACCGACTGGCAGTTGGCCCGCTATTTCGAAATTATCTGAGGTCAGGAGCCTTTATGTCTGTCTTTTCTTGCGTCTCTCCCATCGATGGAGAGGTTGTCGCCTCTCGCCCCTTTGCCAGCGCCGCTGAGATTGAAAGCGCCGTTGCCGAGGCCAAGGCCGCACAGAAACTATGGCGCGCGCAGTCGCTCGCTGACCGCGCGGTGCTTTGCACAGCCTTCATTGAGGCGATGTTGTCGATGGAAGCCGACATCGTGCCAGAATTGGCGCGGCAGATGGGGCGTCCTGTCCGCTATGGCGCAGGCGAATTGAAGGGCTTTGCCGAGCGCGGTCACCATATGATCGCCATCGCGCCCGAGGCCCTCGCGCCGGTGGTTCCGACTGAAAAGCCAGGTTTTGAGCGCTATGTGGCGCGCGAGCCGTTAGGCGTGGTCTTTACAATCGCGCCTTGGAACTATCCCTATCTGACGGCGGTTAATTCGATCATTCCGGCCCTGATGGCGGGGAACGCGGTCCTGCTCAAACATGCCGCCCAAACCCTGTTGGTGGGTGAGCGGTTCCAGATGGCGGCCGACAAGGCGGGCTTTCCAAAAGGCCTTTTGCGCAACCTCGCGCTTAGCCACGAACAGACGGTCCAGATCATCGCCGCACGCCATGTCGACATGGTCTGCTTCACCGGTTCGGTCGAGGCGGGCAGGGTGATCG
>CAISGS010000318.1 GCA_903884915.1 uncultured Caulobacteraceae bacterium
AAGAGAGAGGTCTGCCCATGGCCAGCGACACGCCCCTGACCCTCGACGAGTTCGACCCTTCCGATGGCTTGGCCTCGGACATGCAGACGGATAACGAAAGCAAATCCGCAAGCGACCTGTCCACGGTCTTTGATGTTCCCGTGAGCATTTCAGCCGTCATTGGCCGCGCCCAACTGTCGGTCGCTCAGCTGTTAAAGCTCGGCGCGGGAAGCATTCTGGAACTGGACCGCAAGGTCGGGGAAGCCATCGATATCTACGTCAATAACCGCCTCGTGGCCCGCGGAGAGATCGTCATCGTCGACGAGCGACTGGGCGTGACCATGACGGAAATCATTAAGGACGGTGACACGCAGGCCTGATCGGCTGCGCGTCATTGAGGAGAAGATTATGCGGCTTCTAGTCGTCGGACGTTTGAGCGGACAGCTTTCCGCAGCGGTGCAAATGGCCATGGCCACGGGCGCGAAGGTGGCGCATGTCGACACCTGCGCCAAGGCCACCCATGCCCTGCGCGCGGGGCAGGGCGCGGACCTGTTGATGGTGGACTATGACCTCGACATTGCCGCGCTCATCGCGGCCAACGAGGCCGAGCGCATTCACGTGCCGGTGGTGGCCTGCGGGATTGCCGCTGATCCCCGCCGTGCGGGTGACGCGATCCGTGCCGGAGCCAAAGAGTTCATCCCTCTGCCGCCAGATGCTGAGTTGATCGCAGCGGTTCTGGCCGCCGTGGTGGCCGAAGACAGCGCCCTAGTCGCACGTGATCCCTCCATGACCGCCGTCATTGCCTTAGCCGATCAAGTCGCTGCGTCCGACGCCTCGATCCTGATTACCGGTGAAAGCGGTGTTGGTAAGGAGGTCATGGCCAAATATCTGCATCAGAAGTCAAAGCGATCTGCGCGTCCCTACATCTCCGTCAACTGCGCGGCCATTCCCGAAAATCTGCTCGAATCTGAGCTGTTTGGTCACGAGAAGGGTGCCTTTACGGGGGCGATTGCCCGCCGGATCGGCAAGTTCGAAGAGGCCGATGGCGGCACCTTGCTGCTCGACGAAATTTCCGAGATGGACACGCGCCTGCAGGCCAAACTGCTGCGCGCCCTTCAAGAGCGCGAGATCGACCGGGTCGGTGGTACGCGCCCCGTGAAGGTCAATATTCGTATTCTCGCTACCTCGAACCGCGATCTGGCTGAGGCTGTGAAGGCCGGCACCTTCCGCGAAGACCTGCTCTATCGCCTGAATGTGGTCAATCTGCGCCTCCCGGCCCTGCGCGAGCGGCCCGCCGACATCTTGGCGTTGGCAGACCATTTCATCAAAAAATACTCGGCCTCAAACGCCATCGCCGAACGGCCCCTTTCGGACGAGGCGCGCAAACGGCTCCTGTCCCACCGTTGGCCGGGCAATGTGCGGGAGCTGGAAAATGCCATGCACCGCGCCGTCTTGCTCTCAACCGGTTTAGACATTGCCGAGCCCGCCATTCGTCTTCCCGATGGACAGCCTATGGCCGCCAGAGCCAGCACCGATCCCGTGGCGCAGACCGCGAGCCGCGCGGCTCAAGCCGCATCGGCGGCCATGTCGGCTGTAAATGCCGACGCCTCACGCGGCTTTGTCGGCCTGACCGTCGCCGAGGTCGAGCAGCACCTGATCATCGACACCTTGAACCACTGTTTCGGCAACCGGACCCATGCCGCCACCATCTTAGGCATCTCGATCCGGACCCTTCGAAACAAGCTGAAGGAATATTCCGAAGCCGGTGTTGCGGTGCCAGCGCACCAAGGCACGGGAACCTCCGCCGCTTAAGAGCCGCCCGACCCCGATAAAGACTTAGAGTGATTTAGGACAGAATGGCCCAACTGGATCTCAATACCCGCACGGCATCTGCCCCCACAGCCAAAGAGGTTTGGGGCTGGCTGAGCCGCGGCGATGTGATCATGGCCATCGGGGTTGTCGGGATCATTGTCCTGCTGATCATCCCTGTCCCGCCGGTCCTGCTAGATCTGCTGCTGGCCATTTCGATCAGCATGTCCGTCCTGATCCTGATGACCGCCATCCTGCTCAAGCGGCCTTTGGATTTCACAAGCTTTCCAACGGTTCTATTGGTCGCGACGCTCTATCGTTTGGCGCTCAATGTCGCTTCGACCCGCCTGATCCTCGCCCACGGGCATGAGGGCGTGCATGGTGCCGGTCAGGTCATTGCCTCGTTCGGGGCCATGATGATGCAAGGCAACTTCATCATTGGTGTGATCGTCTTTGCCATCTTGGTCTTGGTGAACTTCATCGTCATTACCAAGGGTTCTGGCCGGATCGCCGAAGTCGCGGCCCGCTTCACCTTGGACGCCATGCCCGGCAAGCAGATGGCCATCGATGCTGACCTGTCGGCAGGCCTGATTGACGAAGGCGTTGCCAAAAAGCGCCGTAAGGAACTGGAGCAAGAATCCACCTTCTTCGGGGCTATGGACGGTGCATCTAAGTTCGTACGCGGTGACGCCGTTGCCGGTCTGGCCATCACCTTCATCAATGTCATCGGCGGTATCCTGATCGGGGTGTTCCAACACGGTATTCCGATCGGCCAAGCTGCGTCGACCTATACGATCATGACCATCGGCGATGGTCTGGTCAGCCAAATCCCCGCCCTGATCATCTCGCTCGCCGCCGGTTTCCTCGTGTCTAAGGCAGGCGTTGAAGGGGCAGCAGACATTGCCCTCGTCACCCAGCTCAGCATGAACCCGGTCAGCCTTGGCATGGTGTCGGCGGCAGCGGGCGTGATTGCTCTGGTCCCCGGTATGCCGATCCTGCCCTTTGCAGCCATCTCCATCGGTTCGGGCCTGCTGTCATGGCGTCGATCACAAGACACGATGGAGCCGGAACGCGAGGAAGGGACTGCGGCGGGCCCAATAGAGGACGAGGAAGAGCCCATCGCCCGGTCCTTGGCCATTGACGACGTCAAGATTGAGCTGGGTTACGGCCTGCTGAACCTGATCAATGATCTCGAAGGGCGCCGCCTCACCGACCAGATCCGCGCCCTGCGCCGAACGCTGGCCTCCGAATTTGGCTTCGTCATGCCGTCCGTGCGCATTCTCGACAATATGCGCCTGCCCAATCAGGGCTATTCGATCCGCATCAAGGAGATGGAAGCGGGCGGCGGCGAGGTTCGGATTGGCTTCTTGATGGTCATGGACCCTCGCGGCGGTCAGGTCGATCTTCCCGGTGAACATGTCCTCGAACCCGCCTTCGGCCTGCCGGCGACTTGGGTGGACGAGAGTTTACGCGAAGAGGCCACCTTCCGCGGCTACACCATCGTCGATCCAGCCACCGTCTTGACCACGCACCTGACCGAGATCCTCAAGGACAATATGACAGACCTTCTGTCCTATTCCGAAGTCCAGAAGCTCTTGAAGGACCTACCGGGCGAGCAGAAGAAGCTGGTCGAGGACCTGATCCCCAGCGTGGTCAGCGCAACCACCGTTCAGCGCGTTCTGCAGGCTCTGCTCAAGGAGCGGGTCTCTATCCGCGATCTGCCGACCATCCTTGAAGGCATCGGCGAGGCCGCGCCGCACAATAGCTCGGTCGTTCTGTTGGTCGAACAGGTTCGCGCCCGCTTGGCCAAACAGCTGTGCTGGCAGCACAAGGGTGACGATGGGGCCCTGCCGATCATTACCTTGTCGCCAGAGTGGGAACATGCCTTTGCCGACGCTCTGGTTGGTCCGGCCGATGACAAGCAACTGGCCCTAGCCCCGTCGAAACTTCAGGACTTCATCCGTCTGGTCCGTGAGAATTTTGAACGGGCAGCGATCAATGGTGACGCAGCCGTCCTGCTGACCGGTCCGACCATCCGTCCCTATGTTCGCTCCATTATTGAGCGGTTCCGGGG
>CAISGS010000319.1 GCA_903884915.1 uncultured Caulobacteraceae bacterium
CTCGTCCTTCGACGAGCTCAGGATGAGGATGAATGGAAGAGCGCGAACCTATCGGTCTTCCTCATGCTGAGCCCGTCGAAGCACGAGGAAGCGTCACCCTAACCCCAACCAAACTCGCTATAGGTCTCGCCCCGTCCATATTCCGTCAGAGCGTGACGCACATAGGGCACCATCGGTTCGGGCAGCTCAGCCAATCCATACCAGCCCAAATCACTGTGCTTGTCGGGCTCAGCGATGAAGGGCTCGCCCTGCCAGTTTTCTGTCACGAAAAGATGGCCGGTCCAGGCTTCAGCCCCCGAAAGGCAATGCAGGACCTGGACCAGACTTAGGTCCTCCAGAGCGATCTGAACCCCAACCTCTTCCAACGCTTCGCGCTGCGCCGCCGCCCGCAGGGTTTCGCCCGACTCAACCCCGCCTGCGGGCAGGCTATAGTGACCATCAAGCCATCCGGTCGCAGCCCGCTTGATCAGGCAGACCCGATCTTGCCGCTTGAGCAGGATAAAGGCGGTCGAAGAGGCAAGGTGACGCTGGCGCATGGGCGACTCATGAGGGGATTGTGGCAATCCACCATGGATAGTGTTGGATGATCAAGTCCCCCTCCCGTTTTCCCCGCCCAACCATTAATCCTGCTGGCCACGTCCCGCTTGAGCGCAAGGGTCTGGGTCCCCGCCTTCGCGGGGAAGACGGGGGCGAGGGCGGGGGCCTAAGTGATGGCCTTATCTTCTTTTTCCGCTTTCCCCGCGAAGGCGGGGATCCAGACACTTACACACCGCCGGATCGTTCGGGGTGCATCCTCGTCCTTCGACAGGCTCAGGATGAGGATGAATTCACGAGCGCGAACCTATCAGTCTTCCTCATGCTGAGCCTGTCGAAGCACGAGGAAGCCCCTACTCCGGAAAGGTCCAGACGCCCGTCCGTTTGACCTCTTGGTCCTCCAGTTCGCGGGTGGTGGCGACCTGATAGTCCGCTAGCCGCACAAGGCCCTCTTTGGGAAAATAGGTGCGGCCGGGATCGCCGATCAGCACACGGGTGCCCTGATCGTGGGCCGCCTGCAGCCAAGCCAAGACCCGCTCAGCCAGCGGCTTTTCATAGCAGATGTCCCCGGCGCAGATCAGATCGACCTTGGGCGGGGCAGCGTCCAACAGATCGCGCTCGGTAAAGGCTACCTCGACGCCATTGGCCAGAGCATTGGCCTCAACGGCTGCGGCGCAGAAGGGATCGATGTCGGACCCCAAAGCGTGGAGGGCTCCGGCCTTCATGGCGGCAATGGCGACCATGCCCGAGCCGGTGGCAAAGTCGATGCAGGTCCGGCCTGCTGCCTCATGGGGATTGTCGAGCAGATAGCGCGCAATGGCCTGTCCGCCTGCCCAAGCAAAGGCCCAGAACGGCGGTGCCAGACCCAGTTCACCCAGAGCCTCCTCGGTCATCCGCCAGATCGGCGTGATCTCATCGGCCAGATGCAGGATCAGTTCCGGCGCATGGGGCGGATGTTGCAGCCGTGTATTGTCGAGAATAAAGGCGCGGGGGTTGGTGATCATGATGGCTCTTCTATCCGCCAGAACCAAAGTGCCAAAATCCTGCCATCAGGGCTGCCAAGAGCAGCAAACCGGCATCGCGGTTCGAGCGGAAGAGGTTAAGGGCGCCCATGGGATCATCGATCCTGACCGACCGGGCTTGGCGTATCAGATGCAGGGCGAAGAGGGCCAAAAACGGCAGGCTCAGGGGGCCTAATTTCGCTATATAGAGGCTGGCAAGGGCGAGGCCGATGGCGATCATATAGAAGCCCATCACCGCCTTCGGGGCCGCTTCGCCCAGTCGCCGCGCCGACGATTTAACCCCGGCAAGGGCGTCATCCTCAAGGTCCTGCACCGCATAGATGGTGTCATAGCCGAGGGTCCAGAAGATGCCGCTGGCATAGAGCAGAAGGGCCGGGACCGATAGGCCGCCGGTCGCTGCTGC
>CAISGS010000320.1 GCA_903884915.1 uncultured Caulobacteraceae bacterium
GCCCTTGGGGCCACTTCCCCCAGAGGGGGAAGATCTTGGAGCGTTAAATCTTCCCCCTCTGGGGGAAGTACCGGCGTAGCCGGGGTAGGGGGCTGCCTACCCCTTGGCCTTATCAATCGCCTTGGCCGCATTCCACAGATCATCCATCTCCGCCAAATCAGACTGATCAGGCGTCCGATCTTGCGCCGAAAGAGATCGTTCTATATAGCTGAAACGTCTCACAAACTTGGCATTAGCACTGCGCAAGGCATCTTCAGGTTCAATGTCCAACTTGCGGGCCAGATTGGCGATAACGAACAGAAGATCGCCCAGTTCTTCGTGGGCCTTGGCCTGATCCCCAGCATCGATTTCGACCTCTAGTTCGGCCAGCTCCTCGCGCAGTTTGGCCAGAACCTCGGTCGTATTGGGCCAGTCAAAGCCCACCCGCGCCGCACGCTTGGTGAGCTTCACCGCCCGGGTCATGGCCGGAAGGCTGGCTGGAATATCGTCGAGGATGCTGGCGGCCTTACCCTTTGCCGCCCGTTCACCAGCCTTGATCACTTCCCACGCATCGGTCTGTTCGGCCGACGTGCGGCCATCGGCCTGTCCAAACACATGGGGATGACGGCGCAGCATCTTGTCGCAAATGGCTTGAGCGACGTCGGCAAAGTCAAATTGCCCCTGCTCCTGCGCCATCTGGGCATGGAACACGGTTTGAAACAGGAGGTCGCCGAGTTCCTCGCGAAGGTCGCCCAAGTCGCCCCGCTCAATGGCGTCAGCGACCTCATAGGCCTCTTCGACCGTATAGGGCGCGACGGAGGCGAAGGTCTGTTCCAGATCCCAAGGGCAGCCGCCGACCGGATCGCGCAGACGGCGCATGATCTCCAGCAACTGAAAGATCGGGTGTTGATCATCCTTGGGCAAGGACGGCGCGTTCGTCGCCATCGAACTATGCGCTTTTCTGTTGCGTTTGCGCGGCATCGCGCTGCCGCAGGGCTTCCCGAATGGCGCTATGGCTAGCTTCATCCAAGCGATAGCCCCTTACGGTCCAGGCGGCGATGATGGCGAGAAGGCCGGGCAGAACACCATAGAGAACCTGAAGTCCGACGAGGGCTTGAGGGGAGTTATCTGTTCCTCCAGCCTTGAAGCCTAAGGCATCGAGGCCGAAATAGGTCACGCCAACCGCGAGCGCGTAGCCAACCTTATTGGTTCCCGCCAGCACAGCGTAGAGCAACCCCGTGCGGTCTATGCCAGTTCTCAACCGCTCTTCATCGCCAACATCTGCCAGCATTGCCCGCAGCAAGACGCCTGCGGCTGCATAGGGCAAGCCAGCGAAAAACAGTCCAACAGCCAATAGAGGGAGTGAAACAGCAGGCCAGATGACGAGCGCGCTTTGGGTTACGGCATAGACGATCGATGCGACAACCAAGGCCTTATGCTTGCCAATGGAACTGCTGAGCCGAGACCAGAGCGGCGCGCCCACCAGGGCTGCCACGAAATAGATCAGCAGCATCAGACCCGCTTGTGTCTTGTTCAGATTCTTGACCTGCTCGAAGAAGAAAAAGAAGAGCGATCCCGTGATGCCCGGAGCCAGCCCAAGGGTCAGGTCGGCCAGCATTATCCGACGGACGGAGTCGTTCTTGAACAGTTCGAAATAGGCTTTCAGATTGGCCGGGCGGTGGGCCACGGGCGCCAAGTTTACGGGCTCCCCAACAGCCTTGGTGGCCAAGAGGATCGTTATGGGTAAGAGAAGGACGATGAACCAGCCCATGGCCTGCAGGCCCCCGGCATAGTCCAAATGGGCCACGGCTGACAGGATCGGAGGCAGGGCGAGTACAAGGATCATGCCGATCACATTGCCCGCCTGCCAATAGCCATAGACCCGAGAGCGCTGGTCATAGTCCGATGACAGGACTGAGCCCCACGAGGTGTGCGCTAAAATAACGGCGGAATAGCTGATGTAGGTCACCGCCAGCCAGAACCACAGATAGACAGGCCCAACACCCTTTTGGGCCATGAACAACATATAGGTCGACAGGGCGAGGATCGGCGTATTGAGCAACATCCAAGGACGAAACCGACCCATGCGCGTGCGGGTGCGATCCATCATCTCGCCGAAAATGGGGTCCAGAAAGATGTCTGAAAACCGAACCGCCATAAAGGCAAAGCCGACCATTGCCAGGTTTAAGCCCAGATGGTTGGCGTAATATTCTGGCAAATAGACGACGAGCGGAAGACCCAAGGCGGCCAACGGCAGGGTAGGGGCAGAAAAGGCAGAGAGGGTTAGTCTGCTCGGCGGCGGGCCCTTGGTCATGGTACGGTCATCCCCGGTCATGCCGATCTATCCCGTCGGCCTAGACGCCATCTGATCGACAGTCGCGGGCAACTGCAAGCGGGAACTCTTATTTCTGGGAGATATCCTCATGGCCTTCGGCGACCCGGCGGGCAAAGCCGTGAATGGCCTGCTCAGCATCACCCCAGGTGCCAAGGCCTTGCGCCCAGCGGATGTCGCTCTCGTACCAGCTGTAGCCCAGCTTGACGCGGCTCCCATCGGCATTGATCTGCTCGCCGCGAATTTCTGCGCCGCCAATGCCAAAGCTCTGCATGGATAGGCCCGGACGATCGGACATCTGTTTGAAGGTTGGATGGTTGGGCTTGGCATCGACCAGAACCAGCTCAAGCGACGCCCCGCCCGCAGCATCGGCCTTGAATCGACCCCTGGCCGTCAGGGTCCGTTCGACGGTCTTTTTCAGATAGTCGGCCAACTCGCCAACCTCCCGGGCGCCATAGGTTTTCACGCCGCCAGAAACGAACTTTGGATCGAGCGTCACCGTGACACGGCTCACCACAGGATCAACCGGTTCAGCAAAAGCCGCCGAGCCCATCAGGCTCAAACCCGTCACCATGACCAAGACCCGCGTAGACATACCCATGGAAATCTCCCGTCTTTATGACTGGCCCTCAGCCTCCCGTCAGACTAGGGCAAAAATAGGACGGGGAGGAGGGTTTTGAGTGGGCCAGCGACTCTAAATGGCACGAGGGTGACCGTCCAGCGCCCGCGCATAGGACTGCGATCCGATATGCAGTGCCTTGTCCTGGGTAAGAACGAGGTCCGGGGTCAGGCTGGTCTCCCCATCAAGACCTTTATAGACGGGCGCAAAATCGACCGAGAGCGTCTGGTCCAACAGGTCTTTAAAACTGTCGATGACGAAATAGGTCTGCTGAAAATCATCAATCCGGTAACGGGTCCGCATGACCCTCTGCAGGTCAAACCCTATGCGGTTGGGCGAGTTGCTCTCTAGGGCAAATAGGGATTCTGTCGCGCTGGACACGACGCCAGCACCGTAGATTTTGGGGCCATCTTGGGTCTGCATGAGGCCGAACTCTACCGTGTACCAATAGAGCCTCGACAGTTTCTCTATGGCGTTGAATTGCAAAGATCGAAGTCCGCCCTCCCCATAGGCCTGCATATAGTTAGCAAACATCGGATGGGCGAGAAGCGGGACGTGACCGAATACATCGTGAAAAATGTCCGGCTCGGGGATGTAGTCGATCTGCTCTGGCGTTCGGATAAACCGCCCCGCAACAAAGGTTCGGTTGGCAAGGTGCC
>CAISGS010000321.1 GCA_903884915.1 uncultured Caulobacteraceae bacterium
CCCGAAGGAACCGCCCCAATCTCGTCAAATCCGAAGATTTGGTTCTAGAACTCGTAGCGAAGACCAACCTGAATGTACCAGAGCGAAGCCTGGGGGTTCTGGGTCTTTTGGACCGAGGTCAAGACGTTCGAGTAACGATAGCGTGGGCAGGCCGCGCTGGTGGTCGGAACCGCCGCACCATTGGCGTCGGCGCAGTCAGCCTTGGTCAGGGTTTGGATGTCGTTATATTCGGCGACACGACCCCAATCGCTGTTGAGCAGGTTCAGCACGTTACGGATATCGAAGTTCACCTTTAGCTTGTGACCTGGAATGACCGAAGGCAGTTCCTGGCTCAGCTGCATATCAACCCGTGAAACCGGCGCGTTGGTGTTGGAATATTTCTGAACCAAGGTGCCGTTTGGCAGGTGGAAGTTCTTCACGGCGGCCTGGAAGTTGGTCAGGTCGGCTTGGGTCGCGAAGGTCACCAGTCCGACGTTCAAGTCGGACGTGTTGGTGTCACCTGCAAAGTCCGGCACGTACAGCAGTTGCGAAGACTTGGTCACACCGAACACGGGGCTACGACCCGAGGCGCGATCGGACATCACAAAGCCGAACGGACGTCCGTCTTGACGCTCCGCAAAGAAGCTCAGACGGCTTTCGTTGTCGCCGAAGAACTTCTTGTGGAAGCCAATTTCCAACTTATAGCGGTTCTCAATCTCGATAACCGAGCGACCGAGATAGTCCTTGTTGGGATCCATGCCGGCTGGAACGCTCTTATACAGCGAGCCCGCCGTGGTGCCGAAGAAGGTACCGGTCGACATGTCTTCGGCGTGGCCGCGTGCATAGGCCACCGCAAAATCACCGCCCCAATCCCAAGACTTGGATAGGCCAACAGCCGCCGTGTAGTTGCTGCCCTTCTTGGTGTTGGCGACAACATAATCACCATTTCCTTGGAGGTTCACCGAGGTCTTGCCAGCAACAGTGCCCAAACCGTCATAACGGATACGGCCATCAGGCAGATATTGCTGAACGCCGTTGATCACGAGAGGCTGGGCGCGCAAGTCATAATAGGTCAAGTCGTTCTTAACCTGTGTACCGACGAGGTCGGCATTGACCATCCAGCCATCGCCAAAGCGCCACTGGCCCGAAACGAACGAGCGCCACTGGCTTGGCATCTTGAAGTCTGGGGCCAGCGCGATGACTTCACCAAGCGGTGGGATCAGGACGCTGCCGCCCAAGGTGCCCTGCTGAAGCTGCTGGATCAGGGTTGGAACCTTATAACCGAAGGTCGGGTCGGAGGTCAGATTGTCGAGGCCTGCGGCACCCACCAACTGGGTGAAGCCGGGCGCGCCTGTCGTTTCGATAAAGCTATTGGTCGCCGTACGGTTCAGCACAACCGAAGTCGTCGCGTAGCCGGTGTTGTAGAACGGCGCGCCATGAAGAACGTCTGGTGTACCGCCCGAGAACAGACCAAAGCCTGCGCTGACGCGAATGTCAGGGCTGGCATTCCAAACGGCAGACACGCGAGGCATCAGCACGCTCAGACCATCGATGGTCGTTTGGTTGCTGTAACCGTTCCGAGCTTTAAAGTTTGGATTGAAAATCGGCTTGTCCGATTCCGAGTAACGATCATAGCGCAGACCCGCCGCGACGGTCAGGTCGTCAGTGACGCGCATCGTGTCTTGAGCATAGACCGAATAGGTCCAGTAGGGTGCCTTATAGGCCGCGTCGCCCGGATTACCGGAGACTGCGTTTTGATAGGTGAGGGACGAGGCCTTACCGGCGGCGAAATCCGCCAAGGAGTCAAAATAGTATAGGCCGTGTGACTGCGGAACGAACAGGTCGAAAGGTTCAGCCTTACGGGCCTGACCACCGACCTTGAACAGGTTCTTGCCTTCGGCATATTCGGCCTGAGCTTGATAGCGCAGTTCTTTTTCCGCCAAGATATTGGCGTGACGGAATTGGTCAGGACCAAATCGAACCGTATCAAAGCCCGACTGACAGCTGGTCTTGGTCGCATCCGCCGTTGGCGCCAAACAGACCGAAACGTCGGCATAGTTTTGGCCGGTTGGCGGCAACTGAGTTTCAACGAAATCGCGCTTGGTGGCCTTCACGAAGGTCGACAGCTTGTCGGTCCAGTGCGACTGCAACTCAAAGGTCGTGGCCTCATCCGTATCGGTCTTGGTGTACCAGTGCGAATAGAGCGACGCGGTTGTTGCGCTCATGTCGTAACGCTGGGTCGAGGCTGACTCGGCGCGGCGATAGGTTAAGCTGGCGCGGTGTTGGTCGGAAATATTCCAGTCCAACTTTACCGAATATTTTTTGTCTATAACGGGTTGGGTGGTGGGTATTCCACCAATGTTATACTTGCTGGCATAGTTGGTGTTGTAGGTGTTGACGACGCTATCAATGGCGCTCTGTGTGAGACCGTTGATGAAGATGTTGGCCGCGCCCGAACCGGCCAAGCCGTAAGGGGTTGGGTCAACCGTCGTGTAGGTTTCATAGGCAGCAGCAAAGAACAGGCGGTCACGCAGGATCGGGCCGGACACGAACCCGCCGTAATTGACTTGGGAGATGGTCTGCTTGATGTCGACCGTCTCAGAGCGCTTACCGACCATGCCGTCGTTCAGATAGTTGTTGAACAGAACACCGTGGAAGCTATTGCCACCCGATTTCAGCACCATGTTCATGGCACCGCCGACGAAGTCGCCGTTCTGCACGTCGGTTGGGACGGCCGCGACGCTGAACTGCTCAATGGCGTCAAGAGTAACAGGGCCGCGAGCGGTGGTCAGACCACCTTGTGCCAAACCGAAATTGTCTTGAGCGGCCACGCCGTCAACCGCGATGCGGTTATAACGAGGGTTGGAACCGGCGATGGAGACACCGCCGCCATTGACGCCC
>CAISGS010000322.1 GCA_903884915.1 uncultured Caulobacteraceae bacterium
CGCCAGCATGATCGAACAGGGGGCCAGACACACTGGTGGCAAGTCCGATCAGCAGACCGCTCGACAGGGCCGAATTGACCACCTGAGCCGCCGAGGCGCTTTCAGGCGGACTGTGACGCTCGATCAAGGGCAAGGAGGCCATGAACACCGCCGCAAAGGTCAAAGCGTGTAGAGCTTGCAAGGCAAAGAGCATCGGCACTGGCGGCGAAAAGCCCATCGCGATCCAGCGCAGGACCGCGCATACACCGCCGATGATCAGCATGGTCTCAGGGCCAAGGCGCCGACGCACCCCCTCGAGGAACCACATAAAGCCAACCTCAGCGATCACCCCCCAACCCCAGAGGGCGCCGATGGTGCTGGCCGGGATGCCTTGGGCCTGCCAGATCAGGGTGGAAAAGGCGTAGTAAAAGGCATGGGCGGCTTGGATTAGGCCGCTAGAAAAGATCGCCCAGAGAAACATCGGGCTCTGGAACAGGTTGCCGAGGCCCTTCAGGCGATCGCGACTGTTCAATTGCGCGCCCTCTTGTACCGGCTCAGGGGGCAGCAGGACCCAAGCCCCAAGGGCGCAAAGGGCCGAAAAGCCTATGGTCCCATAAAGGATGGCTTGGTGGGAAAAGAGGGTTAGCGCCCACCCCATCCCGATATTGGCCAGGACGAAGGCCACCGACCCAATCCCGCGCGGCCACCCATAGGCAAAGCCTGCTCGCCGCGCCATTCTTAGACCAAGGACGTCGGTGAGGGGCGGAAGGGTGGCGACCAGAGACGAGGCCACAAACCAGGCCGCAAACCAGAACCAGAACCCCTCTAACAGCGAGATGGCGCCATAGGCCATGGCCGCTCCGGCTGCCAACAGCATGACCGGCGTGCGCCGCAGCCGAAAACCATCCGCCCAAAGCGCAATCAGCGGACCGGTGACGGTGCGCGCGATCATCGGCGCAGACAGGATCAGGCCGATCTGCGCACCGCTCAGACCCTCTGCCCGAAACCAAGCCGGCATGAAGGGTGTGCTGATCCCCATCACCGTAAAGATGGTGGCGTAGAACAGGCCAAGGGGCATCCACTGTTTCATGGATGAGCCCTAGCAGAGTCGGTCCACAAGGTCGCTCAGCTTCCCGGCATCACGGGCAAGACCAGCATGCGCCTGTCGGCCATCGCTTGGTAAAGGGTCAAGATCTCGCGATCCAGCGTCGCGTCAGCCTTAGCCTCAACCGCCTCATGGACAGCGATTAGGGCCAGACGAAGCTTGGCGTTAAGGGCGTCCAAAGCCGTGATCGAGAGATCCTCGGTCGAGGCGGCAAGCGGCGCACCGGCCTTGGACAAAACCGCCGAGATGGCCTCGTTTTCCCAAACCCGAACAGCGGCCCCCATTTCCGTTTCTTGGCTGGCGAGCAGGGAGTTCATACCGATGACCGAAATACGGCTGGCCATATAGTCACCCACCGATTCTTGCGGCGGCGGCTCGACCAGAGCCATGAAATTGCCCATCAGGACTTCTGCGGCGGTAGGGGTCATGCCCAGCCCTCCAGGCTTGCAAGGCGATCAGCAATGATCTTGTCGTGACGACGGGCCGTGTACCAACCCGAGAGGGCCAGAACCGGGTCCTTGCCGCCGCTGTCGCGATATTCACGGGCCGATGAGGTCCAGATGGCTTGACCCTTGACCGCATTGAACAGCGACCACCAGTCCAGCGCCTGTTCATCAACCTTGAGACCGCTGGTCTGTTCCCAGAGCTTCAAGGCCTCAGTGCGGGTCAGCATGCCTCCGACCTTGTCGGGATCATAATGGCCCCAAAGC
>CAISGS010000323.1 GCA_903884915.1 uncultured Caulobacteraceae bacterium
GCCGTCAAATAGGCGACATTGTGTCCCGACCTGGCCAGATGGATTGCCATATTGACCGTATCGCCCGCATGGCCAAGCCGCCAGCCATCCGCGGCCTGAGACAGCTCGAGCATACCTTCGCCAATAAGAACAATTCTCATAGGTCCATTCCATAGGTTCGGCGTGCGGTACCCGACATCAATCCGACCCGCCCTAGGCCTATGTGGAGATGGGGTCGGCGTCAATCACCGAACCTTTTCGGGATAACGACCTGTTCATCCTGTGAGGGGGCGGGCCAAAGCGAGACTGGCCAAGGGCGAGTTGACGTGGTTTTCTAACGCTAGCGGGCCGCCGCCCGAGCGATTCACCCTGATCGGAGATCCTTCCTATGGCCTTTCAAAAATCACTCTTCGCTCTAAGCCTGTTGGCTGGGTTTGTCATTGTGGGTAGCGCCGTTCAGGCCCATGAGCATATGGCCCCCATGCCAACGACGCCGGGGGGCAAGGCGGCCTATACGCGGCATGAAAATTTCAAACTGCAGGGTGCAGCCTTTAAGGCTATCCGCGACGAACTGAAAAGTGACTCGCCCAACATGGCGCTCATTTCGACCAATGCTGCCAAGTTGAAGAGCTCGGCGGAAGCCTTGCCAACCTGGTTCCCAAAGGGAAGCGGCCCTGAATCGAAATATGAAACTGACGCTAAGCCTGAGATCTGGAGCGATCCCGTGAAATTTGCGGCGGCGGTCAAGCGGCTGCAGGTTGAAACCGTTAAGTTCCAGCCCATCGCCGCTGGCGGTGATCTTGGGGCGATCAAGGCGCAGGCCCAAGCCGTGGGCGGTGCCTGCAAGAATTGTCACGACAGTTTCCGGGTTCCTGAAGAGAAATAGGGTCTCGTTTTGAGTGGTGAACCGTCACATAACCCGAAGGTGCGCGCAAAGCTCTGGGACGGGCCGACGCGCATTGTTCATTGGTCCTTGGTCGTGCTCATTGGGTTTGCTTGGTGGTGTGTGAAGGCCAACCAAACCGAGTGGCACCTTTGGGCCGGCTACGGGATCTTAGGGCTGATCGTCTTTCGGCTGATCTGGGGCTTTGCCGGATCCGCCAGCGTCCGGTTTGCGAGCTTTGTCAAAGGTCCAATCACGACCCTTGCCTATGCTAAGACTCTGTCAAGGCGTTCGGCGGGTGATATGGCTGGGCACAATCCGCTGGGTGGCTGGAGCGTGGTAGCCATCTTGGGGGCGATCCTGAGCCAAGTGGTTACCGGCCTCTTTGCAGTTGATGTTGACGGACTTGAGTCAGGGCCCCTGTCTGATCGGGTAAGCTTTGAAACGGGACGCCTGTTTTCCAAGTGGCATGATCTCAGCTTTACAACGATCAAGCTTTTGGTCGTCCTGCATCTGAGCGCTATTGCCTTCTACGCCCTTTATAAACGCGCCAATCTGATCACGCCGATGATCACAGGTTACAAGTCTTTCGAGGCTGATCCGAAGCTTCGTTTCGCCCCCTTGTGGCGCGCTGCACTCGTTGCAGGCGCGGCGGCGGCGGTGACCTGGGGGGTCATGAAGGGCTTAAGGCTCTAATTCTATCGGCCAAGCTGATAATTTCAGGGTGACGGCCACCCCCACTTTGCGGCATAAGCAGGCCAGCGCCGGTTTAGCTCAGTTGGTAGAGCGCCAGTTTTGTAAACTGGATGTCGCGGGTTCGATTCCTGCAACCGGCACCATTTCCTCATATTTAGCCAAGTCGGCCCAAGACACGCTTCTTTCGAAGTGGGTTCAACTTAGACATGATGGATATGGCCTTGCTTTATCGATCATAAATAGTCATTAATTGATCGATATAACGAGATTTATCGATCATGACTTGGAATTGGCAAGACCCAGACTGGCCAAACTTTAGGTGGGCCGCTGAGCGCATCTCCGCCTACGAATTGGAATTTGCTCAAAAGGCCGGTGTCCTCATTGGGTCGTCTCGTCATCTGGTGTCTGCCGACCGGTCCCAGCTCGTGGTCGACTTAATGAGCCGTTCGGCGCTGGATAGTTCGGAGATCGAAGGCGAAATTTTAGACCGTGATAGCGTTCAGGCGTCGGTTCGGCGCCAACTTGGCTTGCAAGCTGATCATAAGCGTGTTGGTGCGGCTGAGGAGGGTATCGCCACCTTGATGGTCGACCTGTTTGAAACCCTTGGTGAGCCGCTGGATCACGCCAAACTTTTCCACTGGCATCTCCTTGTGATGGCCGGTGACACCGACCTTCAGGTCGTCGGCGGCTACAGGGTCCACGAGGAGCCGATGCAGATCGTCTCTGGGCCGGACTATCGCAGGAAAGTCCATTTTGAGGCTCCGCCATCGGCCGGGGTTCGCGCAGAGATGGACCGGTTCTTGCGCTGGTTTGCCGATAGCGCGCCATCAGGGCCGAACCCCCTAACGCCAATTGCTAGGGCGGGTATTGCCCATCTTTGGTTTGAAACCATCCATCCCTTTGAGGACGGTAACGGCCGTTTGGGGCGTGTGATTGCGGAAAAAGCCTTATCGCAGGGGCGCGATAGGGCCATGCTAACCGGTATTTCTTCTACCTTTATGCAAAATCGCAGCCGCTATTATACTGAGCTTGAGGCCGCCAGTAGGGGGCTCGACATAGATAAATGGCTCGCCTGGTTTGCGCAGATGACGCTGGCTGCCCAAGACCAGACGGTGGCCTGGGTCTCATTTTTGATCGGTAAGGCGCAGCTTATGTCGAGCTTACAAGGTCTGATCAACACGCGTCAGGAAAAGGTCCTGATCAGACTGTTTAGGGCAGGTCCACAAGGCTTTATCGGTGGGCTTAGCGCCGAAAACTATCGCACCATCTCGGGGGCGACGTCCGCGACAGCCACGCGGGACTTGGCGGATCTGGTCGAAAGGGGCGCCTTGCGCCGCACTGGCGAGCGCAAAGGAACCCGATATTGGCTGACCTTGACCTGAAAGGTGGTTATGGCCGCCAACCGTGATCCGATTGGCGGCCAAGCCGGTTTAGAAGGACTTACGCACGCTCATATACCAGTAACGTGAATAGGGCTGGTAGACCGAGCCCAGATAGCCGTTGGAAGACAGGGGCGGCTTTTCATCGGTCAGGTTGCGCACGCCGATCTTGAGGCTGCTATTGGCCAAAAGGCCCTTATCGAACTCCACCTGACCATAGAGGTTGGCTGTGATCTGCGAGTCGATCACCCAAGGCGACCCAACGGAGTCCAGCAGGCCGGTATCATCAACCGGCGAGATATATTGGGTAAAGGCCCCGACGGTGAATTGGTTCAGGCTCCAGGTGAGAGAGGAGCTTAGCTTCCATTCTGGCTTACCATTTTGGCGCACCAGATTGCCGCCGCCGGTGATGGTCGTACCGGCATTGATCTGACCGGCTGCCCGGGCGGCCAAGAGGGCTGCGATGGGCGGGGAGGGGCTTTGATAGAACTTCAGCAGATTGGCCGCCGTGACCTGAACGCTGAAATCACCGAAACGGGTGCCGCGCAGGCTCCAGTTGACGGCATAGTCAACGCCGCGCGCCTCTTGTGGCAGCAGGTTGACATACTGATCCTTGACATAAAGCACGGTGCCCACGGGGGTTAGGCCCGTTCCGGCAAAGGCGGTGATGTCATCGGCGGTAGGGTTGGCGCGAACGACATTGGGGTTGGTGCCTCCGGTCAAGCGCGCCTGATAGTCGGCGATCAGAGCATTGCCCTCACCAAACAGACCAACAATGCCTTCCTGCTTCACATCCCAATAGTCAGCCGTGAGGGTAAAGCGGCCAAATTCCGACGGAATGAACTTTGGCTCGAGCACCAGGCCGTAACCGTAGGTTTCGGAATCTTCGGGTTGAAGGTCGGGGTTACCGGCGCGCTGGGCCGAAACGCTTAAGGAGCGTGAGCAGTTGCTGAAGCTGGCAATACGCTTAGCGCGCAGATCGGCTTCACACCGCACCCAGTCGGTCCGGCTATTGGCGCGGGTGATGATCGACGCATTGATCTGTTCAAGGTTTGGAGCCTTAAAGCCTTGTGCCCACGAACCGCGCATGCGCACGCCATCAAACAGGTCCCAGGCCATAGCCACCTTCGGCTTAGCCACATTGCCAAGGTCGCTATAGTCCTCAAAGCGCCCGGCGAGTTGAAGCTCGACATTGCGCGCTAGCGGAACACCCATTTCAGGCGAGATCACAGGCACCGCAAACTCAACATAGGCCGACGAAACCTTGCGTTGGCCCTTGGTATCCGGAGAAGGACTGGTGCCGACCAGATCGCTGCCATAGGCC
>CAISGS010000324.1 GCA_903884915.1 uncultured Caulobacteraceae bacterium
AAGGCTATTGGCGTCTTGGCCCCTCTGCTGCTGGGTAAGGCGGTCAATCAGTTGGCCAAGGGGCAGAGCGCGGCGGTTGGTGCGCTCTATGCCTTCGTCGGGTTAGCGGTCGGATGGTCGATCATTCGCTTTTTGGCAGCAGCGGCGCCTCAGGCGCGCGATGCGAACTTCACCCCGGTTGCGCAGGCGGCGCAGCAACGGGCGGCCACCGAGACCTTTGCCCACGCCCTGTCCCTGTCGATCGATTTTCACCAGACCAAGCGCACGGGGTCCTTGTCGCGCGTAATCGATCGGGGCGCGCGGTCGATTGATTTCCTTCTGCGGACCCTCGTCTTCAATCTGGCCCCAACGGCTCTGGAACTGGTGATGGCGGCGGCGGTCTTGGCCAAGGCCTATGATTGGCGCTTTGCGGTTACTGCGGTGGTGACGGTCGGGATCTACGGGGTCTTGACCTTCAGCATCTCCGATTGGCGCATCGGCCATCGCCGCGCCTTGAACGAGGCCGATTCCGAGGCGGCGGGCCGCGCGGTCGATGCCCTGATGAACTATGAGACGGTCAAGACCTTTGGGGCCGAGACGCGGGCGGCGGCCACCTATGACCGCGCCTTGGCCGGCTATTCTAAGGCCTCGATCAAGGCCAATACCTCGCTGGCAGTGCTCAATGGGGTGCAGGCCTTGGTCATGAACCTTGGCCTTGGTGTCATGGCGGTTCTGGCGGGCCATGAGGCGATGGCCGGGCGGATGGGCCCAGGCGATGTCACGGCGGCTATTTTGATCCTGATCGCGCTCTATCAGCCCCTGAACATTCTTGGCTTTGCCTATCGCGAGATCCGGCAGTCCTTCATCGATATGGAGGCCATGCTGGAGCTGACCCGGCTCAAGCCCGATGTTGCCGATGCCCCTGACGCTGTTGATCTGCCGACCACGGCGGACCGGCGCGGTGGCAAGGTCCAGTTCGAGGCCGTGTCCTATCGCCATGATGCTCGCTCAGAGGGTCTGGTTGATGTGTCGTTTGATGTCGCGCCAGGAACCACAACGGCGCTGGTTGGCCCGTCGGGCGCGGGCAAGACCACCCTTGTGCGCCTTGCCTTGCGTCTGATCGATCCGCAGGTTGGCGCGGTTCGTTTGGACGGTCTTGATCTTCGCAAGATCAAGCAGACGTCCTTGCGCCGCGCTGTCGCTCTGGTGCCGCAGGATGTGGCCCTGTTCAATGATAGTGTCCGCAGCAATATCGCCTTCTCAAGGCCCGATGCCGATGATGCGGCGGTCTGGGCGGCGGCAGAGGCCGCTGAGCTGGGCGATTTCATTCGCGGTCTGCCAGAAGGTATGGCCACGCGGGTGGGGGAGCGCGGCTTGAAACTGTCCGGCGGTGAGCGGCAAAGGGTCGGGATCGCCCGGGCCCTGATGGCTGACCCCCGCGTCCTGATCCTCGACGAGGCCACCAGCGCGCTCGATAGCCGCACGGAAGAGGCGATCCAAGCCACCCTGCGCCGGGCTCGCCAAGGCCGCACCACCCTCGTTGTGGCCCACCGGCTTTCGACCATCGCCGATGCGGACGAAATCATCGTCTTAAAGGCTGGCCGGGTGGTTGAGCGCGGCAATCACGAGGCCCTGATCGCGGCCAATGGCGAATATGCCCAACTCTGGCGTAAGCAGACCCGCGATCAGGGGGAGGGGGACTGAAACAAGGCCCCCTTCGGCGCTGCGCGCCACTTCCCCCAGACGGGGAAGATCTTGGTGCTCTAAATCTTCCCCCTCTGGGGGAAGTACCGGCGAAGCCGGGGTAGGGGGCCGCGCGATCACTCAAAACCCCAAGGTGACGTGAGGATAGGCTTGTTTTTGTTGGCGTGACGCACAACAGTC
>CAISGS010000325.1 GCA_903884915.1 uncultured Caulobacteraceae bacterium
AATCCTTTGGGCGGGTTTGATGAGACTGCACCGCGCACACTCCCCCTTCAGTCTAACCCCCACATGCACCTGTTCGAGGCGACCTTGGCCTGGACCGAGGTCAGCGACGATCCGATCTGGCAAGCCCAGGCCGACGAGATTGCGGAACTGTGCCTATCCAAGTTCATTGAGCCTCAACTGGGCTGTGTCCGCGAATATTTCGACGGGAATTGGAATGCGAGCGCGGGCGTTGAGGGCCTAAAGTTCGAGCCCGGTCACCAGTTCGAATGGGGCTGGCTGCTCCTTCGCTGGGGCAAGGCCAAGGCCCGACCAGATGCCATTGCTGCGGCCCGCAAGATGATCGCCTTGGCCGAGACCCACGGCATCGATCCGGTCCGGGGCGTGGCCTATAATGTTCTGCTCAGTGACCTCAGCGTTCATGATGCTCAGTCTCGGCTGTGGCCGCAAACCGAGCGGATCAAGGCCGGCATCCTATTGGCCCAGATGACTGGCGATGCGGACGCCCTGCGCGGCGTGATCGAGGGCATAGAGGGTCTAAAGAAATATCTCAACGTGCCGATCACGGGCCTTTGGCATGACCGCATGCAGCCCGATGGCAGCTTCATCGACGAGGCCGCACCCGCCAGTTCGTTCTACCATATTATCTGTGCCATCGTGGAACTGCACCGGGCGGTCAAGACAGCGGGCTAGGCCTTGGCGTCTCGCAGGGCCTTGATGGCGGCAATGGCGAGTTTGAGATCCTGAGCCCGGTCCATCGGCAAGACCACCAGACCTTCTGACGTCGACACCACCACCAGATTGTCTACCCCGATCACGGCCACAGGCGCGCCATCGGTCCAGATCAGGCTGTTTGATGTCTCAATGGCCACAGCCTCGCCGTGCAGCAGATTAGCCGCAGCGTCCTTGGTCCCCAGACGATGGATCTCGCTCCAAGACCCGACATCCGCCCAGCCCATAGAACAGGGCGCAACGGCGGCCAGCTGGGTCTTTTCCATGACAGCAATATCGACCGGTTCAGACGGACAGGCGCCAAAAGCCTCCGCATCGAGCAGCACCACCCGGTCATGGGTCGCTGCCCGAGACCAGGACAGACCTGCCTGCTCGGCAATCTTGGGGGCCAAAGCCGCCATCTGGCTCAGCAACACATCGGGCGCAAACAGGAAGATACCCGCGTTCCAGACATAGTCTCCCTCGGCCAGATATTGCTCGGCGCGCTCGCGGCTGGGCTTTTCGGCAAAGCGGCGGACGGCGAACACGCCCTCATCAAGCCGATCACCCTGCTGAATATAGCCATAGCCGGTCTCGGGACGGTCGGCCTCGATACCAAAGGTCACGATGTGGCTCGCAGCGGTCTTCGCGGCGGTGGCTATGACCCTCATAAAGGCCTCAGGATCGGCAATGATGTGGTCGGCAGGCAAGAGCAGGACGAGGGACGTAGGGTCCAGATCTCGCACCACCGCTGCTGCAATATAGGCCGCCGCCGCTGTATTGCGGCCAAAGGGCTCCAGCACGATCTTGGCGGCCGCGCGATCCACCGCTGCAAGCTGCTCATCGATGGTCGCCAGATGGTCTTCCGCGCAGATGATCACGGGGGCCGCAAAGGTCAGGGCGCCGCTGTCCTTTGCCCGTAGAACCGTGTCCTGCAGCATGGTGCGCTCAGAGCCTAGGGCGTGGAACTGCTTGGGCATGCCCGGATGGGACAGGGGCCAGAGCCGCGTGCCTGCGCCGCCGCTCAGAATGACCGGGGTGATCTTGCAATTCGTCAAGGCGTTGAAATTCCCAACTGAACCGATCCCCGCTCTAGGCCTCTAGACTTGTTGATTATAGGCCCCAACCTCCGAGCGCTTGGCCAGCCGAGGCTTTACCTCTCGATGGAACAGGGCGCGCATATCGTCAGCCGATTGGGTGCTCTCGACCACAACCACGATCTCAGGCTTGTTGGACGAGGCGCGGACCAGAACCCAGCTACCGTCATCGAGGGCCACACGCACGCCATTGACGGTGATCACGTCCTTGATCTTGCGACCGAGAATTTCGCCGCCTGCCGCCGCAAGGTCTTGGTACTCGCGGACGATTGCCTCGACCACGCCATATTTTACCTCATCGCCGCAATGGGGCGACATGGTCAGAGAGGTGAAGGCCACGGGCAGGGCCTTTTTCAGGTCCGACAGTTTTTGGCCCGGATTACGATCCAGCATGGCCAAGATCGCCGCCGCCGCCGTCAGGCCGCAGTCATAGCCGCGCCCCAGATCGCCGGAGAGAAAGAAGTGGCCGGACTTTTCAAAGCCCGCCAAGGCCTTGAGTTCAGCGGTCTTGCGCTTGATATAGCTATGGCCTGTCTTCCAATAGACGGTCGTACAGCCATTGGCCGCCAGCACCGGATCGGTGGCATAGAGGCCCGTCGACTTCACATCGACAATGAAGGTGGCACCGGGATTGAGCGGGGCAAGATCGCGGGCCAGCATCAGGCCGATCTTGTCGGCATAGATCTCTTCGCCCTCATCATCGACCACGCCGCAGCGGTCGCCGTCCCCATCAAAGCCAAAGGCCAGATCGGCGCCGTGGGCGCGCACCGCCTCAGCCATGGCCATCAGCATGATATGGTCTTCGGGATTGGGGTTATATTTCGGGAAACTATAGTCGAGATCACAGTCCATCTCGATCACCTCAACCCCCATCGCCCGCAAGGCTTGTGGGGCAAAGGCACCGGCCGTGCCATTCCCGCAGGCGGCAATGACTTTAAGCGGACGCTTGACCTGAACACGCGACGCCGCATCGGCAATGAACCGCTCAGCGACCCCGTCAATCCGGGTCAGTGAGCCGCCAGCACGTTCGACAAAGGCACCGTTGGTGACAATGTCCTTCAGGCGGCCCATCTCGTCTGGGCCAAAGGTCAGGGGCCGCTGGGCCCCCATCTTGACACCGGTCCAGCCATTTTCGTTGTGGCTGGCCGTGACCATGGCCACGCAGGGCGCATCCAGGTCGAACTGGGCAAAATAGGCGGTGGGTGAGAGGGCCAGGCCAATATCCAGCACCTCACAGCCCGCCGCGATCAGGCCCAGAGCGAGGGCCTGCTTGATCGACAGGGAATAGGACCGGTAGTCGTGACCAATGACGATCTTGGACTGACCCAACTCGTGGATATAGGTGCCAAGCCCTAGCCCCAGGGCCTGAATGCCTAGAAGGTTGATGTCCGGACCAAACAGCCAGCGTGCATCATATTCACGAAAGCCGGTGGCCTTAACCAAGGCCTCATTCTCATAGGCAGCCGTATTGGGAACCAGATCGGTACGAGGCTTGGCGAACATAGAGCTAATCCTTAGGGCCGTGCAGGACGAAGGTCAGACGCAAGGTTCCGCGCCTAGAACACCGCCTCAACCAGGGCTTCATATTCTTCAGCCGTTGGCTTCTTCAGGGCCGATAGATGGGCCAGATCGCCAAGGGCGTAGGACACGATCTCTGGGAACATCTCGCGGGTAACGCCAAGGCTCGACAGTTTGGGAACAATGCCCAGACGCGCATTCAACGCCGCAATCGCATCGGCCAAATCATCGGTCGGGGCCAGACCCATCACCCGCTTCAGCCGGGCATATTTCTCAGGCGCGGCGCCTTCGGAAAAGCGCAGGACGGCGGGCAAGAACAGGGCATTCAGCGCGCCGTGGTGCAGCTTGAGGCCGGGCAGGCGACCGCAAGAGTGGGACAGGGCGTGAACCGCGCCCAGACCCTTGGCAAAGGCCAAGGCCCCTTCGACCGAGGCCATCATCATGTGCCAGCGCGCGTCACGGTCCGAGCCGTCAGCAACGGCCTTTTCCAGCCAGCCCATACCGATGGCGCGCTCAACGCCGTCATAGGCGATGGCTTCAAGCGGTGGATTGACGGTGGGAACCAAGATGGCTTCGATACAGTGGGTCACCGCGTCCATGCCGGTCGCAGCCGTCAGGCCTGCAGGCAGGCCCAAGGTCAGGTCCGGATCGCAGATCGCCACGCCGGGAATCAGGTGCGGCGAGACGAAGGTTTCCTTGCGGCCATTGTTCAGCACGACCACCGCGCCGACCGAAACCTCTGAGCCCGTGCCCGAGGTGGTGGGGATGGCGATGATCGGGCAGGTCTTGGTGATCAGGCGCATGCCGCGCACCGAGGCGCCGTACTTTTCGAGCGGGCCTTCGTGACTGGCCATCAAGGCCACAGCCTTAGCCAGGTCCATGCTCGAACCACCGCCCAGACCCACGACGCCGTCGCAGTCATGGTCCTTAAAGACCTTGGTCGCGGCGGTGACACTATCCTCATCAGGATTGGGCGGGGTCTGATCGAAGACGGCGGCAAAGCCGATCTCTCCGGCCGCTGCCGTCACGGTCGCGACAATACCAGCAGCGACGAGGCCCTGATCGGTGACCAGCATGGGCCGCTTGACCCCCTGCTGGGTCAGGCTGGAGGCCAGCTTCTGGATCGCGCCAGAATCAAAAATTGCGGTGTTAACGATCGACAGAACGGGCATGACAGCTCTCACATTGTTGTAGCGCCATTTGCCCTGACTTGGAGGGGAATGGAAAGGGGGAGCAGAATGAAAAGGCGGGCATTTTGCCGCCTGAACGATTGCAACGGGCTGGGACGCAGGTAGAGTCGGTCTTTAGACCTAGATTTCAAGGATTTCGCGATTGCCCTCCCCGACAACGCCCTCCACCGAACTGCCCGTGCTGGCGATTGATGATCTCAAGGTCAGCTTCCAGACCTTTGACGGCCAGATCGAGGCTGTGAAGGGGATTAGCCTGACCGTGGCGCAGGGGCGAATGTCTGGGCGTGGTCGGCGAGAGCGGATCGGGCAAGAGCCAGACCTTCATGACCGCCATGGGTCTATTATCCGCCAACGGTAAGGCGAGCGGATCGATCCGGTTCAAGGGCCAAGAGATCTTGGGTCTGGCCCCGGCCAAGCTCAATCAGATTCGCGGCTCCAAGATCGCGATGATCTTTCAAGACCCCCTCACCGCCCTGACGCCCCATGTGCGTATTGGCGAACAGATCGCTGAGCCTCTGCGTCTGCATTTTGGTCTCAGCGCCCGCGACGCCATGGCTAAGGCCCGTGAATGGCTGGACCGGGTGCGCATTCCTGAAGCCGCGCGGCGCCTCAACCAGTACCCCCATGAACTGTCCGGCGGTATGCGCCAAAGGGTGATGATCGCCGGGGCCATGGCGGGCAATCCGGCCCTCTTGATCGCCGACGAGCCGACCACCGCGCTCGATGTGACCATCCAGTCCGAAATTCTCGACCTGATGGATGAGCTCAAGCGTGAAACCGGCACCGCCATGGTGCTGATCACTCACGATATGGGCGTCATTGCCCGTATGGCCGACCGGGTCTGCGTGATGAAGAATGGGCTCTATGTCGAAGAGGGCCTAGCCCAAGCGATCTTTTCTGCGCCCCAGTCTGACTATACCCGCGAACTGCTGGCCGCCATTCCGCGCCTCGACCGCGCTGACCGGGGCGGCCGTCCCATGCTGGAACCGGTGGCTAAGGATGCACCTGTGGTGGTCGAGGGCCAGGACATCAAGGTCTGGTTCCCGCTGGCTGATGGCCTATTCGCGCCCAAAAAGGTCCTACGCGCCGTCGATGGGGTTAGCCTGCAGGTCCGCAAGGGCGAGACCCTTGGCGTTGTGGGCGAAAGCGGCTGTGGCAAGTCCACCCTGTCACGCGCGGTTCTGGGCCTGATCCCCTCCACCGCCGGATCGGTCACCGTTCTGGGCACCAACCTGACCGAGGCCGACCGCAAGGCGATGATGGCTGCGCGCAAGGACCTCCAGATCGTCTTCCAAGACCCGCTGGCCAGCCTTGATCCGCGCATGACCATCGGCGATTCCATCGGTGAGCCGCTGCGCGTGTTCCGAGGCGACCTGAACCATGCCGGCCGCGAGCTTGAAGTTCGAGCCATGATGCAGCGGGCAGGCCTGTCCACCGACCTGATCAACCGCTATCCGCACGAACTGTCCGGCGGTCAAAACCAGCGCGTCGGCATTGCCAGAGCCATGATCCTAAAGCCGCAACTGGTCATCTGTGACGAGGCGGTATCTGCCCTCGATGTCTCGATCCGGGCCCAGATTATCGACCTGCTCATTTCCCTGCAAAAGGATCTGGGCATGGCCATGGTCTTTATCAGCCATGACCTAGCGGTTGTGCGCGAGATCAGTCACCGGGTGATGGTGCTCTATATGGGCCGGGTCATGGAGGAGGCGAGCCGCGATCAGCTCTACAGCGATGCCCGCCATCCCTATACCCGCGCCCTTTTGACGGCAGCCCCCATTCCCGACCCGGCGCAAGAACGCAGCCGTCAGCGCGTGCGTCTGACCGGCGAGCCCCCTAGCCCCTTTGATCCCCTGTCGGGCCTAAGGTTCCTAGCCTCGCGCCTGCCCGCCCAGCCGTCAGACCCGATCTATGTTCCACAGCTGCAAGAGGTGGGACCGGGCCACCGCGTGGCGGAGTTTGATGTGGTCTAGGCGCGCAGCCTATCTCAAAAACTCATGCGACCCTTGGACCTGCCCGCAAAATTGCGGTAAAGCCCGCCCGTGGCTCCTTTGGCCATCTTCCATCCCTGCCCTTAGATCTTTGGGCGCAGACCCTTCTGGCCTCTCATGACCCTAACTTTCGACGATATAAAAGCGGCTGCAACCCGGTTGCACGGCCATATCGAGCGTACGCCTTGCCGTCATTCGCGCACGCTGTCGGAAATTACCGGGGCAGAAGTCTGGGTGAAGTTTGAGAACCTTCAGTTCACCGCCGCCTTTAAAGAGCGCGGCGCTCTGAACAAGCTCTCCCTGATGTCAGCGGACGAGCGCGCGCGCGGCGTCATTGCCGCTTCGGCTGGCAATCACGCCCAGGGCCTTGCCTATCACGCCGCCCGCATGGGTGTGCCCGTGACCATCGTCATGCCCAAGGGCACGCCCATGGTGAAGGTCGAACATACGCGCGGCCACGGCGCTGAAGTCGTCCTCGAGGGCGAAAACTATGACGAGGCGGCTGATATCGCCCAACGCCTGCGCGAAGAGCGTGGTCTGGTCTTTGTTCACCCCTTTAACGACTATGACGTCATGGCCGGACAGGGCACCGTCGCCTTAGAAATGCTAGAGGACGTGCCAGATCTTGAAATCCTGCCCGTGCCCATCGGCGGCGGCGGGCTGATTGCGGGCATGGCCGTGGCGGCCAAGTCGATCAATCCCGATATCCGGATCATGGGCGTCGAACCGGCCATGTACCCTTCGTTCACCGCTCGCATGCGCGGCATGAACACCAATAGCGGCGGCCAAACCATCGCTGAAGGCATCGCCGTCAAGCAGGTCGGTGATCAGGCTTTCAGCATCGCACGCCCCTTGGTCGAGGATGTGCTGCTGGTCGAAGAGCCCTATTTCGAGCGGGCCATTTCGCTCTATTGCACCGTCGAAAAGACCATTGCCGAGGGCGCTGGTGCAGCCTCGCTCGCGGCCCTTTTGGCCTTTCCCGAAAAGTTCAGGGGCAAGAAGTGCGGGCTGGTCCTTTGCGGTGGCAATATCGACACAAGGCTCCTGACCTCGGTCCTGACCCGCGAACTGATCCGCGCCCAGCGCCTGGTCAGCCTACGGATCATTGGTGATGATCGCCCGGGCCTGTTGGCCAATGTCTCGGCCCTGATCGGCCAGATGGGGGCGAACATCATTGAGGTCGCCCACAATCGCCTGTCCTTGGACGTGCCTGCCAAGGGCGCGGAGTTCGACATCATGATCGAGACCCGCGACGCCCAGCATACGCAAGACATTATCGATGCCCTGCGCGAGCGCGGCTATCCCCCGCGCACGGTCTGATCCTAGCCTTTCGGAGCCTTCCCCAATGACCCGATTCTTGACCACCCTGGCCGCTGGCCTCTTGGTCGCCCTGTCCCTCAGCGCCTGCGGGCAAAGCAAGGAAGCGATTGCCAATATGGACGCTGCCAAAACCTTTATGACCAACAATGCCAAGGCCGAAGGGGTCAAGACCCTGCCCAGCGGCGTACAATATAAGATCGTTACCTCCGGCCCTGCCGACGGCACGAGCCCGAAAAAGTCGGACGAGGTAAAGGTCCACTATGAAGGCAAGCTGCTGTCGGACGAGATCTTTGACAGCTCGTTCCAGCGCGGCGCGCCAGCCACCTTCCCGCTCGGCGGTCTGATCCCCGCCTGGGTTGAGGCCCTGCAACAGATGAAGCCCGGCGATGAATGGCTGCTCTATGTGCCGCCTGAACAGGGCTATGGCGCGCAGGGTGCCGGTCCGATCCCGCCCAACAGCGTGCTGATCTTCCGCATTCAATTGATTGCGTTCAGAGAACGGCCGATGACCCCAACGGGCGGCTAAGACCGATAGGGCCCGATTGTCCCATCTCGCTTCGGTAGAGCCGCTTTTCAGGATGGCAAGGATCAGGTAAAGACCGTGCCTATGAGCCGCAAACCGATTGGCCAACTTCTGATATCCAAAGGCCTTGCGACGGCGGTGGACATTGACGCGGCTGCCGAGGTGCAAAGCAGCGTGGGCGGTCGGATCGGTATGATCCTCGTCCGGCTGGGCGCGGTTTCGGAAATTGACCTTCTGAGGACCCTGTCAGAGCAGACCGGCTGGGCCATCCAAATCCGCGATGAGATGCCCTCGCCCTCGGCGGTGCAGAGCTTTATCGAAGAGACCCGCACCCAAAGCGGTTGGTGGGCGGCGCAAGAGGCGGTGGCTTGGCGCGCGCGTCCTTCCGTCGATGGCGAAGAACTGGCTGACGGGACCCACAAGCCGGTTGAAGACTGCATCATCTGCGCGGCTGTCGATCCGCTGAACCTGACCCTGCGCGGCGTATTGGAACAGGTGGCGGACAGGCCGATCATCTGGCGTCTGTCGCCGCGCAATCTTATCGCCACCGCGATGGATGATCTGGACCGTGATGGTCTGGGCATCAGTGGCACCTTGACCTCAGACGCCGCGCGCCTGCGCGAACTGGCCGAAGAGGCCCCGGTCATCGACTTCGTCAACGCGGTCTTTGCCGAAAGCATCCAGATGCGGGCCTCCGACATTCACGTCGAGCCCTTCGAAGACCAGTTCTTTGTCCGCATGCGGGTCGATGGCATTTTGCAGACGGTCCGGGCAGCGCCACGCTCGGCCTTTGACGCGGTCTGTTCGCGCATCAAGCTCTTGTCTGGCATGGATATTGGCGAGCGCCGCCTGCCGCAAGATGGCCGCCAAGCCATCCGTATATCGGGTCAAGATATCGACCTTCGGGTATCGACCCTTCCGGCCGCCTGGGGCGAATCGATTGTTATGCGTCTGTTGGGTAAGACCAGCCGCATTCCGCAGCTCACCGAACTGGGTATGCCCAAGGCCGATGCTGAGGGTCTGGCCAAGCTGGTCGAGCAACCCAACGGTATTGTGCTGATCACCGGTCCAACCGGTTCGGGTAAGACCACCACCATCTACCGCCTGCTGAGCGGCCTCAATGATGGTCAGCGCAAGATCGTCACAGTCGAGGATCCGGTCGAATTTGACCTGCCCGGCGTGGTTCAGGTCCATGTTCGTAGCGATATCGGCCTGACCTTTGCGGCCGGACTGCGCTCGATCCTGCGTCAGGACCCGGACGTGATCATGGTCGGTGAAATCCGCGATTCTGAGACCGCACGGATCGCGGTTCAGGCGGCCCTGACCGGTCACATGGTGATCTCCACCGTCCACACCAATTCCGCCATCGCCGCCTTGCCGCGCCTGATCGATCTGGGCGTGGAGAACTACCTTCTGGCCGATGTCTTGCGTGGGGTCGTGGGCCAAAGGTTGGTGCGGCGGCTGTGCAAGGCATGCTCCAAGCCCGCCAAGGCTAGCGACTGGCGCACAATCGTCCCGGCCAATCTCTATCAAGCGGTACAGGACTGCGGCGCGGACTTTCGCCATCCCGTCGGCTGCGCGCGCTGTAACCAGACCGGCTATTCGGGCCGGGTCGGCATCTATGAGATCTTGCACTTCACGCCAGACATTGCCGGCGCCATGCGCGAGGGTGCGTCCGAAATGCAGATCGCCAAGATCGCGATGGCCACCGGCTATCGCTCCATGTTCGAAGACGGCATGCTCAAGGCCGCCCGAGGCGAGACCAGCCTGACCGAAATTCAGCGGGTTATCGCCATCCCTGAATCGGAGATGGATGATGATCCGGTCCGGTCCGATGTGCCCTTGAGCGTCGAATGACCAATATTGACAGTCCTGAGCGCCTCTATCAGTTCACCGCCATCAACAGCGCGGGCGCGAAGATTGCTGACCGTATTCGCGCCAAGGATCAAAGCGCCGCCATTAAGGCCCTGTCCGCTAAGGGCCTGACCCCTATCAAGCTGGAAGAGCGCGCCGAAAAGGCCGCTGAAGGCAAGCGCGGGGCCCTGTCCTTTACCGACCGGGTCACGGTCCTGCGCCAGCTGGCCCTGATGATGGATGCGGGCGTGGGCCTGCTGGAATCGATAGACACGGTGGCCATCGGCATTACCAGCATCGAGGCCAAGGCCCAGTTCACCAAGCTTTCCACGGCCCTCAAGCGCGGCGCGACCTTTGCTGAAGCGATGGAAACCGAGACCCCGATCTTTCCCTTCTATGTCTATTCGATGATCCGGGTGGGTGAGGCCACGGGCCAGCTCAACGAGGTCTTACGCGACGCGGCCAATCAGATGGCCAATGAGGACCGGCTGCGGCGCGATCTGGCCAATGCCATGACCTATCCGGCCTTTTTGGGCGGCGTGGGCCTGGCCGCAGTGCTGTTCATCTTCACCCAAGTCGTTCCCCGCTTTTCGGTCATGATTGGCGATAAGCGTGACAAGCTGCCGATGATTTCGCGCTGGGTGATCGAGACCGGCGAACTGGCCAGCAACCATGTCCTGCTCTTGCTGGCCCTGATTGGCGCGGCCATCAGCGGCGCGGTCTTTGCCTTCCTCAACCCCGCCGTTCGCAAGTCGGCCTATCGGATGGCGCACAATATTCCGCTGGTTGGCGACCTTCTGAAATATAGAGAGATCACGACTTGGGCGCGGCTGACCGGCTTTGCCCTGCGCAATGGCGTTGGTCTGCTCGAGGCGTCTAATCTGGGGCGCAAGGCCACGCCGGAGGGCGGCTTTCAACTGGCACTGGAACAGTTTGAGCGCGACCTCAAGGCCGGTGTGGCCGTCGATGAATCGCTGGGACGGCACACGACCCTGACCTCTATGGACCTCAGCCTGCTGCGCGCCGGGCAGAAGTCCGGCAGTCTGGGCAAGATGTTTGACTTCCTCGCTAATGGCTATGACGACAAGCTGTCAGACATGATGAAGCGCCTCACCGCCCTGATCGAGCCGCTGGCCATCGGCATCATATCGGTGCTCGTCGGCGTCGTGGCCCTGTCCTTGGTCCTTGCCCTGTCCAGCGTCTATGACACCGTCCTTTAAGGTCCTCGGCCTAGCGGTCGGCCTCAGTCTGATCATGGCCGTCATTGCCGTATGGGTGCCGAAGCGCCTCCTGCGTGAGATCGGCTTGCCGCCCCTGTCGCGCCGAGTGCAGATCCTCTTGAGCGCTGCGGTCATCGCAGCCAGCCTCGCCAGCGCCCTTATCCTTCCAACCATCCAAGGCGCGGGCTCTGTGGCCAGTATCCTGCTGGCCGGGGCCTTGGTCGGCATCGTCTATTATGATGGGCGTTATCAAATCATTCCCGATGTCTTGACCGCAGCGGTGGCGATCAGCGCGGGCCTGACCCTTTGGCAAGATCAGCAATGGCTAGCCCATCTCGTGGGCGCGGTCATCTGCGGCGGGCTGATGGCTCTGGTGGCGTGGGTGTGGAAGAGAACAAAGGGACTCGATGGTCTCGGCTTTGGCGACGTAAAGCTGATGGCCGCCTTGGGCCTGCTGCTTGGTCCAGAGCGCGGCATGTGGGTCCTGTCCAGCGCCGCCTTGGCCGGAGCCGTTTGGGGCCTTGCCTTGCAGCGGTTGCGTGGGCGGGGGCAAGAGGTCACGGGCGAGCCGATCAAGATCCCCCTTGGCCTGTTCTTGGCCTTGGCGGGCGGTGTCTTTGTCTTCGGAGGTCTGGCATGACCCGATCTCGCGCCGGTTTCAGCATGGTCGAAGCGGTCGTGGCCTTGGCCATCGCCTCGGTCGGCCTGACCGCGATCCTCGCCCTGCAACAACAGTTAGCGGCCAATCAGATCAAACATCAAAGGACCTTGGATCGGCTATCCTTGCGCCAATCGGCCTTAAGTGTGGTGACCGCCCTAAACCCAGAGGCCCAGCCCAATGGCGAGACCAGCCTATCCAACACTGTGGTGATGAGTTGGACCAGTGTGCCCTTCACGCCCGTACGGCGCAGCATCGGCATGCCCACCGGTGACGGGCAATTCAATGTGCGGCTCTATCACGTCACGGTGACCCTAAAGGATCGCCGCCGCAATATTGACGATCAGTTTACGGTCGATCGCTTGGGCTGGCAGTCGCTGGTGTCGGAAGAGTCGGACTTTTAGGCACAGGTCGCGCGACCCTGCCCTTTCCGGCCACCGGCAATACCGCTTGGGGGAGCCCGAGGCCCAGATTGAGCCCGGTCCGAATGCCGGTCAGGGTGTAGGAGCTGCCACCCCCGACCCTGAAGGCCTTGTTCATCTCGCCGGACATCTGAGCGGCCAGTTCGTCCATATCGTTGCTGTCACGAATGATGAACGGCGTCACCAGCATGACCAATTCGGTCTTATTGCCGTCGACGACATCTTGCCGGAAGGCTGCGCCAGCGAAGGGCAGGTCCTTCAAGAACGGAATACCGCTGTTGGACTTGCTATAGTTATTGTCGATCAGGCCGCCCAGCACCGAGGTCGAGCCCTCCATGATCGACAGCTTGGTCTCTAGGCTACGATTAAGGATTGGCGGGCTGGCGATGGCCGCGCTGCCGCCCGAGCCGACCTTGGACAGTTCCTGTTTGATTTCTAAATCGACGCGGTTGCCGCCATAGACCACAGGCTTGATGGTCAAGATCACGCCGGTCTGACGATATTGCACCGACTGTAGAACACTGGTCGCGCCATTGTTCTGGACGTTTGACGCCGCCTGCGAGGTGATGATCGGAACGTCCGTACCGACCTGAATATGACCCTCTTCACCGCTCTTGGTGACAAGACGCGGGCGCGAAATGATGTTGACCTTATTGTTGGAGGCAAAGGCATTAAAGGCCGCGCGAAGGTCGCCGGTCCCGGTAAAGTTCAGCGCTAAACCTGCGCTGCCGATACCTAAATTGCCCTTTGTTCCCCCCGCGATAGAACCATTAATGTTGCCGCCGGAGCGACTGAAGAACCATTCCAACCCAAGCTTAGTGGCGTCTGTCAGGGTCACTTCGGCCACGGTCACTTCAATCATGACCTGGGGCGGGGCCTTGTCGAGCTTCTCAAGCAGGCTTCGCAGTTGCGCAAACTGGGCCGCGGTCCCGGTGAACATGATGCGGTTGCCGATCGGATCGACCATGATCGAGCCCCCTGCGGCAGACCCGGACATACCGCCCATGGTGCCACGATCTCCTGAATTGGCCGGCGCCGTTCCCGCAACACCGGAAGAGCCCGAAGCAGACTCTCGGCCGCCGCCGCCATTGCCCATCACCAGAGCGCCGAGATCCTTGGCGCTGGCATTTTTGACGTCATAGACGAAGCTAGCCTTCTGATCGCCAAAGGCATTGGCCTGGTCCAACTCACTCGCCCAGAACTTGACCCGCTTCATGACTTCAGGATCGCTGACAAAGATCAAGACCTGATTGGTTGTCGGCATGGACAGGATCAAGGCGGTACGCGAGACCATCGGCGTGCGCGAAACCTTATAGCCCTCCGCTGTCAGCGCATCTTCAAGCGCCTTGGCGTAGGAGTCCGCGCCCCAATAGACCGGCTCAAGACGGACCACCTGGGCCCCCTCGAACATGGGCTTGTCCAGTTGCTGAAGGAAACTGGCGACGCTTTGCACATCCCGGGCCGCTCCGCTGATGGCTAGCGAGTTGGTCAGGCCCTCCATACGGATGCTGACCGCGCGGCTAGGCGGGTAAAGATCGGTCAGCAGGCCCTGAACCGCATTGGCCTCTAAGGTCTGGAGTTGGAAAAACTGCACGACCGTGCGCGAGCCTTCAGGCGTGTCATTGGCCGAGCGACTGCGCAGGATTGCAGCGGCACCAGAGGCCGGGGTCTTGTCGTCCAAGACCGACAGGGTGCCATTGCGCACATAGAGCCGCAGCCCATAGTCGCGCAAGGCCGTCTGAAGCAGCAGCAGGAACTGACGCTGCGACATCTGTGGGCCACTGCGCAGGGTGATGACGTCTTGGCGATCTGCAACCCCGGGGCCTAGGGCATAGGGCACCTTGAGAATCTGTCCAAAGGCGGCATCGAGGAACTGGGGTAAGGCCTGCGGTGGCAAGGTGGCGTCGACTGTGCCGTCAACAGGAAACAGGCTGGCGATCTGCTCGGCCGAGGCCTCAGGTTCACTAGGCTTTATGCCGCTATCGCTGGATTTGGGGATGTCGATCAGGGTCGCTTCATTGACGGTCGGACGCTCCGAGGCGGCCTGAACTGTGTCGGCGGGTGTCACATCCTGGACCGAAAGGGCGGGCGTTGTACCGGTTCTCAGCTTGGGGAACGCGGCGCAGCCGGACAGCACCAGGCAAAGGCCTATTGCGGTTGAACCTGTGGCCCAATGGCGGATGCGGGTCTTCATTCTCTAATTCCCCAGAGGGCTTTGCTGAGCGCGCGTAAATAATGAGATGGACCGGGTGTCCTTGCCGCGCCGAAGCACGACCTTTTGGCGGTCAAACCGATCCACTTTCCAACCGTCTTTAAACTCAGAGCCGACGCCGAGCCATCTCATGCGTCCGCCGCCTTCATCTATCAGAAGCTGAAGCCCCTGTCCGGCATCGGCGACCGCGGCCAGATCTTGCCGAAACAGGATCGCCACATCGGGTGGCGGGGGAGGCGGAGGCGGGGGAGGCGGAGGCGGTACGAAGGGCGGTGGGTTTAGACCGACAAAGTAGCTGGCAATCTGAGGCAGATTAACCGCTGCCGTTGGGGCAATGGGCGCCGCTTGCGGACGCGGCGCGCGCTGGGCGCTATTGGGTATGGACGGCGTGCTGATCAGACCCAGCCCGAAGGCGGTCAGACCCGCCGAGGCAATCAGGACGATAAGGCTACGGTTGATCATTGGCCAGGCGTCCCGATAATCACCGGCACATCAAAGCCCAGACGCAGCCGATTGGACTGTTCCTTATTGATCGAGATGCTGCTGATAATGATCTTCTGTTTCGAGCTCGCGATGGTGGTCAAGAGCTTGGTGAAGCTGGGCCAGCTAAAGTTTCCGTTGAGCTGAATATGGATCACCGTCATCACGCCAACCGTATCGGTCACGTCACCGACGGAGACATCCACGCCAGTGACCCCCGCATTAACGGCCAGTTCTGTCACCTGTTGAACTAGCAAGACCTTGCCAACGGCGATCGATCGAACGGTCCGCAAGCCCTTAGAGACCGCGTCGCGGCGACCCTTGAGCGAGGCCCCGACATTGCCGACACCGGACTGGCTGCGGACCTGCGCTTCGCGCAGGCTGATCTGAGTTTCGAACTGACGGTCCTGAAGGGCTCTGGCCAGGTCATAGGTCTTGATCGGGGCCAGCAGGAGCAGCACCAATCCAAGGCCGACAACCAGCATCCTCTCACGCGCCGTCCATCCCGCGTAGGCTGAGGAGATGGCGCTCCAGAGGGATTGAAAGGGCATGGGGTTACAGACCAAGAAAGGAGTGAACGACCGAAGAGCAAAACAACCTGCTCAAGACGGGTTCGCCATTTGTTATGGTGAATTTCCCTTGCAGTGTCTAGGTGAAAATGAGATAGGTATTTCAATGATTTGAGCGTTTTTATCTACGCTTCGTTACCTTTCTCTGAACAGACATGATGGCTCATTTATGACCCGTTCCAAAAATCCTGCTGACCGCGTGGCTGGCTATAGCCTGCTTGAGATCCTCATTGTTCTGGCCATCATCGGTATGATCGTGGCCTTGGTCGGCCCTCGGCTCTTTGCCCAGTTGGACAAGTCCAAGATCACGGCCGCGCGGGTTCAGATGAAATCCTTGAAGTCTGCGGTCATGACCATGCGTCTGGACATCGACCGGTTCCCGACCGGCGAAGAGGGTTTGAAGCTGCTGGAAAAGGCCCCGACCGAGGTTGAGGGCTGGGGCGGCCCCTATCTGGACGGCACACTACCCAAGGACCCTTGGGGCCGGGACTATCTCTATACGCCGCCAGCCACCAGCAATGACAGCCCGACGCTCAGCACCTTGGGCGCGGACGGTAAGCCCGGCGGCGAGGGCAATAATGCCGATATCGTTGTCTAGGTGGGCTTAAGGGCCTGACCGGTTTCGATGGATAGGCCATGACCCAAGCCCTGCCTCAACGCGCGAAGTCCGGCTATTCCCTGCTCGAAATGATGATCGTTCTGGCGATCATCAGCCTGTCGGTCGCGATGGTCATGCCGCGCATGGGGGCCGCGCTCGATCAGGTGGTGGTCCATACCCTGCAGTTTGAGATGCAGCGTCAGGTCTCGACCCTGCGCCGCCGGGCCTATCTGGAACAGACCGATCTTTGGCTGACCGAGCAGGCTCTGCCCGCCGCGCAGGCCCCTGACGAAGCAACCGCGCCAGAACCTGTAGGTCCGCAAAAGCAGTGGGTGGCCATCACCCTGCCCAAGACCTGGAAGGCAGCCTATGCCAGCCCGATCCGGTTCAAGTCCAGCGGTCAGTGCACGGTCAGTAATATTGAGGTCTCGAGCCTAGGTAAGACATCGATCCGGCTGTCCCTGAACGAGGATTGCCAGCTGATCCGGACCTACTCAGCCCGCCCTGCGGCCTGAACGGTCATGGTAAAGACGACACGGCGGCGGGCCTTGTCAAAGACCGGCGTGACCTGAGCGAAATCTTTCGATTTTTCAAGCTCTTCGGTCAGGATATCGACACCAGCGCTGGCCTCTTCGGGCAAGGAGAAGGACACCTGTTTGCCGTCGGATTCGAAGTCGGTCAGCTTATATTTGAACGGCAAGATGACCTTCTGGGCCTTCTGCATCAGGTCGGCCGGAGAGGTCCTGACAAAGAACCGTTCGGACTGGACCACGGCATTGAGTTCGCGCTTCAAATTGGCCTTAGCGCCCGGATCATCACTGGCCTGCAGGGCCTCGATCTGGGCGTCAGCCTTGCGGATCTGCAGGTCCAAACGCAGGGCTTGGCCGAGGAAAAAGCCGGTAAAGGCGACCAGACAGATGGCACCGGCGGCAAGGCCCAGACGGCCACTCACCTCCCAGATCTGGCCACTGACCAAGGATTTCAGATAGCGATTATCCGGCGCGCGGACGACGCTGGACAGGGGCGGCAGGGGCTCAAACCCGTCCTGATCTGGAAATTCGCGCAGGAAGTCTTGCCAAGCCCCATCGCTATAGGGCGACAGGGTCCAGTGGGTGCCGACCAAAAAGCCATCGCGCCAATATTGGGCTTCAAAGCCCGCGCCTGAGCGCAAGAGCCGCGCGCCCAGCCCCGGTTGCTGAACCAGCGGCTCGGGCAGGATCGTCACCGTCTCGTGCAGGCCAGCGGTCGCCAGCGCCTCAACCGCCCAAGCGCTATCCCACCACCAGATGCCAAACTGCTCACCCTTGCGGCAGATCTGCTGGCCCGACTGGGCGAAGGGGGCGTTGGCGGTCGCAAACAGCCGCGCTGCCGCCAGAGCCGCACTGCCGGTCACCCCCTTGGGCGGGCTATAGGCGGCGAAGATACAGCGTTGACGGCTCAGGACCACGACCGCGCCAAGGCCCAGCACCCCCTTGAGCACCGGCTCCAGCTGCACCAGCTGCCCGTCAGTCGCCAGGTTGAACAGTCGACCTTGGAAAGGCAGGAGGCGTTTGATTTGAGAGTTGAGCACGCGGTTTAAACCTCTGAACCATAGTGTCTTCGACCCAGATGGGACGGTCCCGGCTTGCCGGAGTTAGGGACATACGCGAACTGTAACCTATTCCCTGCCGCTGATCGACAACGCTAAAGCGAAACCGGCCAGAGGGGAAGGTGTAGCTCTGCTCGTCATCCCCGATCAGCCCGACCTGCGACAGGCTATAGAGGGGCTCGATGCGGCGGCGATCGACGATCATCTGGGCATCAGCCTTGGTAATGCCAAACTGCATCATCAAGACCTCGACCGGGGCGGTATTGATGTTGAAGCTCATACCATCGGGCCGCGCGGCGACCCACGGCACCACCTGACGCCAGAGCGGCGGGGTGCGGGTCTCCCACGACAGGATGCCATTGATTTCAGAGACCTGCTGGAACGGGCGGTTGGTCGGGGGCGTCAAGCCCGCGCGGCTATAGTCCGCCGCCTCGGCCCCATCGACCATCA
>CAISGS010000326.1 GCA_903884915.1 uncultured Caulobacteraceae bacterium
CGGGGCGGCCTGGGCCGATGAATATTGCGCTTGGACCTATGCAGAGGACACACTTGCCATGCTGAGAATGGGATTGCGCCTTGGTGATGAACCTCGGCTGGTCATGACCACCACGCCCAAGCCGACCTTGGCCCTGCGACGGCTGATGGCCGAGGATGGGGTGGTGGTGACGCGGGCCGGGACCTTGGCCAATCGGGCCAACCTCTCCCCCGGATTTATCGACGGTCTGCAGGCCATCTATGGCGGCACCCGGCTTGCGGCTCAGGAACTGGATGGACAGGTGGTTGAGGGGCTGGAGGGCGCGCTTTGGCGGGCGCAGGATTTACTGCGCGCCCGGGGGCCTCGGCCCGACCATCTGGATCAGGTGATCGTCGCAGTCGATCCTCCGGCCAGTGCAGGCGGGGATGCCTGCGGGCTGGTGGTGGCCGGGCGCCTGGAAGAGCGCGGCTATGTGCTGGCCGACCTGACGCTGAGCGGGGCCTCACCGCTGGGCTGGGCTGGACGGGCGGTGCAGGCGGCTAAGGATTTTGACGCGGCCTTTGTGGTCGCTGAGGCCAATCAGGGCGGCGATATGGTCCGCACCGTCCTGACCATGGCCGGATGTCCCGTGCCGGTGCGCCTGGTCCATGCCCGCCTTGGCAAACGGGCCAGGGCTGAGCCCGTCGCCGCCCTCTATGAGCAGGGCCGCATCACCCATTGCGGGGCTTTCGGGGCCTTGGAGGAGGAGCTGATGGCGCTGGGCACCGAGGGGATGGATCACAGCCCTGACCGCGCCGATGCCTTGGTCTGGGCCCTGTCCGAACTGTTGCTGAACCGGCGTGCCAGCGCGCCACGACTTTCGGTGCTTTGAGCCGAACCGCCGATCTAGAGGATGACTGAGATGGCCCTTTTTCAACGCGCCCAAAGGCGTGATCGCGCTCCTGTGCCTGAAACCAAGGACAGCAAGGTTCAGCGGCTGATCGCCCTGACCCTGTCGGGCCGTCCGCAATGGACGCCGCGAAACTATGAGGCCTTGGCGCGCGAAGGCTTTGCCCGCAATCCGGTGGCCTATCGCTGCGTGCGCCTAATCGCTGAGGCCGCCGCGTCCGTGCCGCTGGTCGTGTTCGAGGCCGGGCGGCGCAGCCCAAACCACCCCCTAATGCGCCTCTTGGAGCGGCCCAACCCAGAGCAGGGACTGCCAGATCTGTTGGAGGCCTTCTTTGGTGGACTGCAGACGGCGGGTAATGGCTATCTGGAGGCCGTGCAAGACAATCAGGGCCAGCCGTTCGAGCTCTATGCCCTGCGCTCAGACCGCATGAAGGTCGTGCCCGGTGCGCGCGGCTGGCCCGAAGCCTATGACTATTCCGTAGGCGGACGAAATGTTCGACTGACCCGTCAGGCCGATGGCTGGATGCCGGTCCTGCATCTCAAGCTGCTTAATCCCTTGAACGACTATTACGGCTTTTCGCCCCTTGAGGCCGCCGCCTTTGCCGTGGATGTGCACAATGCGTCCGGCGCTTGGAACAAGGCCCTGCTCGACAATGCCGCCCGGCCGTCTGGCGCTCTGGTCTATGGCGGCGGCGAGGGCGGTGAGCGGCTGACCGACGATCAGTTCGAACGACTAAAGGCTGAGCTGACCGAAACCCACAGCGGCACGGCGGCTGCCGGTCGGCCCCTGTTGCTCGAAGGCGGTTTGGACTGGAAGCCCATGTCGCTCAGCCCTGCCGATATGGATTTCATCGACGGAAAACATGCCGCCGCGCGCGAGATCGCTCTTGCCTTTGGCGTGCCGCCGCCTCTGCTCGGCATTCCCGGTGACAGCACCTATGCCAACTTCAAGGAGGCCAATTCCGCCTTCTGGCGCCATGCCGTTGTGCCCCTGACCGAGCGTCTGGCCAGAGCCCTCACAGGCTGGCTTGGGGCTCAGTTTGCCAATGTTCGCATCGGCTGTGATCTCGATGCGGTTCCGGCCTTGGCGCCCGAGCGCGAGGCCCTGTGGGCTCGGCTAGAGGCCGCAACCTTCCTGACCCCCGAAGAGCGCCGTCAGATGGCGGGGCTCGGTGATGGGGCCGTGGTCAAGGATGCCGCCCTATGATGGCCCGCACACCCACGACGCCGCGCTGGCGGCTTGATCGACAGATCACCACCGGGGTCATTTTGGCCGCCGTGCTCCAGACCGGCGGTCTGCTGATCTGGGCGGGAAAGGAGGCCGCGCGGGTCGACCTCATCGAGCGCCGACTAGACGGCCAGTCCAGCGTCTCCGAACGGCTCGCCCGCCTTGAAGAACAGGTCGCCGGGGCCCGCGCCGCCTTGGAACGCGTGGAGCGCAAACTAGACCGGGCGGAGGCACGCTAATGGAGGGCAGCTTCCAAGGCGACCTGCAGATCGAGGGCTACGCCTCGCTCTTCTGGACCCGTGACCTGAATGACGACGTCACCGCTGCCGGAGCCTTTGCCGCGTCCCTGCGCCGGACCGGTCCTGAGGGCCTGCGGATGCTGCACCAGCATGATAGCCGCGCGCCGATTGGGGTCTGGGACCTGGCCAAAGAAGACCATCGCGGCCTGTTCGTCCGGGGCCGGATCTTGGGCCTGACGCCTGAGGCAAGGCTTTGCGCGGCCCTGGTGCGCGCCGGAGCGCTGGACGGCCTGTCCATTGGCTTTCGCACTCTCAAGGCCCGCGCCGATGACAGTGGAAGGCTGCGGGTGCTCACCGAGGTCGAGCTTTGGGAGGTGTCGATCGTGACCTTCCCCATGCTGCCCCAAGCGAGGATCAGCCAGTTCCAAACCCTTCAACCGCAGGCGGCCTAGGCCCTCTGTCTTCGCCTTCTCAAACCCTGGAGTGACCATGACCCAAGAGAACAAGCAGGTGGCCCATTCACCTGAAACCCGCGCCGCCCTGCATGAGGTGCTGGCGACCTTTGAAGCCTATAAGGCCAGCAACGATCAGCGGCTCAGCGCCATCGAGACCAAGCGCGCGGATATCTTGCTTGAGGAACAACTCGCCCGCATCGATGCCAGCCTGACCGCCGCCCAAGGCCGGTTTGATCGGGCCTCTGCGGCCCTGCGCCGTCCGTCCCTCGGCGATGATCCGCGTTTGGCTGAACCCGACGAGCGTAAGGCGGCTTGGAATGGCTATGTGAAGTCCGGAGCGGTCGCGGCGTCCCTGATCGAGGCCAAGGCGATCGCGGAGAGCACCGCGTCCGGCACAGGAACGGTCGGCGGATATCTCGCTCCGCCGGAGTTGGAACAGCAAATCCTGCGCCGTTTGGCCATTGCCAGCCCCATGCGCGATATCTGTCAGGTCCAGACCATCGGTGGATCGGTCTATCGCAAGCCTGTTTCCACCGCTGGCGTTACGGCCAGTTGGGTTGGTGAGACGGCAACCCGTGCGGAAACGGCAGCCCCGACCTTGGAGGTTCTCGATTTCCCGGCCAGCGATCTCTATGCCTCGCCTGCGGCAACCCAGGCCCTGCTTGATGACGCGATGGTCAATATGGACGAATGGCTGGCCGCCGAGGTGGAAGATGCTTTTGCCGCTCAAGAAACCACGGCCTTCATCAATGGTACGGGCACCAACCAGCCCAAGGGACTGCTGAGCCAGACGATCGTCGCAGAGGCGTCTCACGCTTGGAACAAGCTTGGCTATTTGGCCACGGGCGTCGATGGGCTGTTCCCGAGCAGCAACCCAACCGACAAGCTGATCGATCTGGTC
>CAISGS010000327.1 GCA_903884915.1 uncultured Caulobacteraceae bacterium
AGCGTCGCCGACGAGGCGGAGGTACAGGCGGAGGCGCAGGCACTTGCAAATGGCGGCGTTCGCACATCCAGCCCAACACTCCAGGCGAAGCTGGAACAGTGGGCACGCATGGCCATGTCGGGGCAGGCGCGCGACATTAAGTTGTCTAAGCAGCGCATTGAAGGTTATCGCAATTTCGGCACCAAGCTTTGGAATGCCGCGCGCTTTAGTCAGATGAATGAATGTCTGCGTGAAGAGGGCTTTGATCCCGCTTCTGCCAAGCAGATCATCAATCGCTGGATCCGGGGCGAGACGGTCAAGACGGTCCAGACCGTCACCAAGGCCTTTGAAAACTGCGCCTATGACGTGGCCGCCAACGCGCTCTACCGCTTTGTCTGGAATGTGTTCTGCGACTGGTACCTGGAACTGGCCAAGCCGATCCTCAATGGCGACGATATGGAGGCGAAGGCCGAGACCCGCGCCACGGCGGCGTGGGCGCTGGATGTGTGCCTAAAGCTGCTGCATCCCGTCATGCCGTTTGTGACCGAAGAGCTTTGGAGCAAGCTCGCCGAGTTTGGCGCGCCGCGCGATAGCATGCTGATCAGCGCCAAATGGCCGGTCTTCCCAGACGCTTGGGTCGATGCCGAGGCCGAGGCCGAGATCGGCTGGGTCATTGATCTGGTCAGTGAAGTGCGTTCGATCCGTTCGGAAATGAATGTGCCGCCGTCAGCCCGTGCGCCCTTGACCCTGATCGGGGCCGGAGAGGTCGCGCGGGGCCGCTTGGCACGCAACCGCGATCTGATCGTGACGCTGGGCCGGCTGGAGTCGGCCAAGGAGGCGGATGCGCCGCCTGCTGGCGCAGTGCCCTTCGTTCTGGGTGAAGCGACCGGGGCCTTGGCCATTGCCGAGTTCATCGATCTTACCGCTGAAAAGGCTCGCCTGAACAAGGAAATCGCCTCCTTCACCGGAGATATCGAACGCACGGCTAAGAAGTTGGACAATCCCGACTTCATCGCTCGCGCCCGCGAGGACGTGGTTCAGGAAAACCGCGACCGGCTTGTCGAATCTCAGGCCGCCAAGGCCAAGCTAGAGGCCGCGCTGGCGAGGCTGTCGGCTATTGGTTGATCATCAAGGCTTTTGGGTGAAGACCCGGTAGCCCTTGCGCTCGGCGGCGGCGAGCATTTCGGTGTCGCCGCTGGTATCGCCATAGGCTGCGGTGAGCGTGAGGTCGGGCCCATAGGCCTGCGTCAACCGCGCGACCTTCTCAGCGGCGCGGCAGTTGAGGCCGATGAACCGGCCCGTGACCCGGTCCTGATCGTCAAATTCTAAGCGGGTACCAATAAGGCCCTCCGCGCCAAGGCGTTTGGCAAAGGGCGCGATCAGGATTTCGGGCGAGGCCGTGCAAATGACCCGGATGGCCCCTTGGGTGCCCCAGCCATTCCAAGCCGCCAAGGCGTCGGGCCGAAAGAGTTTGCCTGCTGCCGCGCGCGCAAAGGCGTCCGCCGAAGCCTCCAAGGTCTTTCGATCAAGACCGCCGAGAAAAATCCGGACGGCCGCCATTTTAATCAGGCCACGGTCGCGATGGATCAGATAGGCGAGGGCGGCGGGAATCAGTTGGATCATCCCCAGCAAGAACCGGGGCGCACCGCTGCGCCAGGCGATGAAGGCCATGAAACTGTCCCTAACCGTCAAGGTGCCGTCGAAATCGAACGCCACTAAGGCCTTATCGGATGGGGGAACGGTTGGGTCTAAAGCGGTCACTTGATTCTCTTTTGCCCCTTGGGACTGGCGCGGACTGTCTTGGTGACCCATCTGTAGGGGGTTCTGGTCACAATGTTTGGCGAAAAAGAACAACGAGCATGGCCCTAACCGCGACGAAACAGCTTCAAGGGGTTGTGATCGTGCGCGGGATCAGAGATTGTCAAGGATTAGAGCATATCCGGACTATATCTTCCTTAGTTAGTTTTGAGACTCTGTCCGGAACGTGATGTCAGCCCCTCGGGGTCGGCGTCGTAAAGTGAGAGCGATTATGACGAAAGCTGCGAGCGGCGACACGAAAAGCACGCTGTATTGCTCCTTCTGCGGAAAGAGCCAGCACGAGGTGCGCAAGCTCATTGCCGGTCCCACCGTATTCATCTGCGATGAGTGCGTTGAGCTGTGCATGGATATCATCCGTGAAGAGCACAAGATCTCCTTCGTCAAATCAAAGGACGGCGTGCCCACGCCTAAGGAAATTTGCGAAGTTCTCGACGACTATGTGATCGGTCAGGAGCACGCCAAGAAGGTCTTGGCCGTCGCCGTGCACAATCACTACAAGCGCTTGAACCACGCCACCAAGAATAACGATGTCGAGCTGGCCAAGTCCAACATCCTGCTGGTCGGTCCGACCGGTTCGGGTAAGACCCTGCTAGCCCAGACCCTCGCGCGCATCATCGACGTCCCCTTCACCATGGCCGACGCCACGACCTTGACCGAAGCCGGTTATGTCGGTGAGGATGTCGAAAACATCATCCTCAAGCTCCTTCAGGCCGCCGACTACAATGTTGAGCGGGCCCAGCGCGGCATCGTCTATATTGACGAGGTCGATAAGATCAGCCGCAAGTCTGACAATCCCTCAATCACCCGTGACGTCTCGGGCGAAGGTGTTCAGCAGGCCCTGTTGAAGATCATGGAAGGCACAGTCGCCTCTGTGCCGCCACAGGGCGGGCGTAAACATCCTCAGCAAGAGTTCTTGCAGGTCGACACGACAAACATCCTGTTCATCTGCGGCGGTGCCTTCTCTGGCCTCGAGAAGATCATCTCGGGCAGAGGCAAGGGCACCTCGATCGGCTTTGGCGCGACGGTTAAGGACCCGGAAGAGCGCCGCACCGGCGAGATCCTGCGCAATGTTGAGCCAGACGATCTGCAGCGCTTTGGTCTGATCCCAGAGTTTATTGGCCGCTTGCCGGTTATCGCGACCTTGGAAGATCTGGATGAGGCCGCTCTGGTCAAGATCTTGACCGAGCCCAAGAACGCGCTCGTCAAGCAGTACCAACGCCTGTTCGATATGGAAAATATCGGCCTGACCTTCACCGAAGACGCGCTCAGCGCCATCGCGCGCCGGGCCATCTTGCGCCGCACGGGCGCGCGCGGTCTGCGCTCGATCATGGAAGGCATCTTGCTGGAAACCATGTACGAACTGCCGACCTATCAGGGCGTCGAAGAGGTCGTGGTCAATGGCGAGGTCATTGATGGCCGCGCCCAGCCGCTGATCATCTATTCCGAGCGCCGGGGTGAAAAGGACGTCGCCTCCTAAGGCACCCTTCGCAAACCCTTGAGTGACAAAGATCAAGCCCGTCGCCAGTGCAAACTGCGGCGGGCTTTTTGTTTCGGCAATCCACGGGCAGATGTGGTCACTAGTTGGGGATGAATTGTCGCTAGTTCTTGAATGCGGGAGAAAAACCGCCACATTGAACATAACCGGTCGCCTGAATTGGCGGTGTGGTGCTCTCCTCGGCCAGAAGGGTCATAGGGCGAGCGCCTTGTTTATAGGGTCGGACCAAGGCGTACAGGTCTGACCAGGAAGCTGTTGACATGTCTGATTTGAAAACACTGCCCGTTTTGCCCCTGCGCGATATCGTCGTGTTTCCGCACATGGTCGTTCCCCTGTTCGTAGGCCGTGAGAAATCGGTCCGTGCGCTCGAAGAGGTGATGCGCGGCGATAAGCAGATCCTGCTCGCCACCCAAAAGAATTCGTCGGACGATGATCCGGCTCAGAGCGCGATCTATGAGGTCGGCGTCGTCGCCACCGTTCTGCAACTGCTCAAGCTGCCCGACGGGACGGTCAAGGTGCTGGTCGAGGGCAAGTCGCGCGCTCAGATTACGCGCTTCACAGATCAGGCAGACTATTTTGAAGCCGAGGTCGCCTTGGTGGCCGATGAGGCCGGGGAGGGCAGCGAGGCCGAGGCCCTGTCGCGCGCCGTGGTCGAGCAGTTCGAGAACTACGTCAAGCTGAACAAGAAGGTTCCGCCTGAGGCCCTATCCGCCATTCCTCAGATCGTTGAGCCCGGCAAGCTGGCGGACTCCATCGCCGCGCACCTCTCGGTCAAGATCGGCGACAAGCAGCAGCTGTTGGATATTTTCAGCGTCGTGAAGCGCTTGGAAAAGGTCTTTGCCCTGATGGAGGGCGAGATCAGCGTCCTTCAGGTCGAAAAGAAGATTCGCAGCCGTGTGAAGCGGCAGATGGAAAAGACCCAGCGCGAATATTATCTCAACGAGCAGATGAAGGCGATCCAGCGCGAGCTTGGCGAGCAGGACGAGTCTCGCGACGAGCTGCTCGAGCTGGAAAAGCGCATCAAGAAGACCAAGTTCTCGAAAGAGGCCCGGACCAAGGCCGAAGCGGAGCTGAAGAAGCTGCGCAATATGAGCCCCATGTCCGCTGAGAGCACGGTTGTTCGCAACTATCTGGATTGGCTGCTGTCCTTGCCATGGGGCAAGGCCAAGACCAAGAAGATCGATGTGGCTGCGGCTGAACGGATCTTGGACGAGGACCATTACGGTCTTGAGAAGGTCAAGGAGCGCATCCTTGAATATCTCGCCGTTCAGGCCCGGACCAACTCGCTAAAGGGCCCCATCCTTTGCCTCGTGGGCCCTCCTGGCGTGGGTAAGACCTCGCTGGGCCGTTCGATTGCCAAGGCGACCAGCCGTGAGTTCGTGCGCCTGTCGCTCGGCGGCATGCGCGATGAGGCCGAAATTCGCGGTCACCGCCGCACCTATATCGGCTCCATGCCCGGCAAGGTCATTCAGGCCATGAAGAAGGCCAAGTCGACCGATCCCTTCTTCCTGTTCGACGAGATCGACAAGCTGGGGGCTGACTATCGCGGTGACCCGTCATCGGCCCTGCTCGAGGTCTTGGATCCCGAACAGAACGGAACCTTCGCCGATCACTATCTGGAAGTCGATTACGACCTGTCTCAGGTGATGTTCGTCACGACGGCCAATAGTCTGAACATGCCCCAGCCTCTGCTGGACCGCATGGAGATCATCCGCATCCCCGGTTACACCGAAGATGAGAAGGTCGAGATCGCCAAACGCCACCTGCTGAGCAAGTTGGCGACCAATCACGGGCTTAAGGCCGAGGAATGGATCGTTCCAGACGATAGTTTGCGCGACTTGATTCGATATTACACCCGTGAAGCGGGCGTGCGGTCGTTGGAGCGTGAGCTCGCCAATCTGGCGCGCAAGACGGTCCGTGACCTTGAGCGTGAAAAGCTGACCTCGATCACCATCGATGCCGCGCGTCTGGATAAGTATGCCGGCATTCGTCGCTATCGCTTCGGCGAGACCGATACTGAGGATCTGATCGGCATGGTGACGGGTCTGGCCTGGACCGAATTTGGCGGTGATATTCTGACCATCGAAGCGGTGCGCATGCCCGGCAAGGGGCGGATGAGCATCACCGGCAACCTCAAAGAGGTGATGAAGGAATCGATCTCCGCGGCCAATTCCTATGTCCGGTCGCGGGCCGCAGCCTTTGGCATCAAACCGACCCTGTTTGAGAAGACCGACGTCCACGTCCACGTGCCAGAGGGGGCGACCCCTAAGGACGGACCCTCTGCAGGTGTGGCCATGGCCGTCTCTATGGTCTCGGTCCTGACCGGCGTTCCTGTGCGCAAGGATCTGGCCATGACCGGCGAGATCACGCTGCGGGGCCGGGTTCTGGCCATTGGCGGCCTGAAGGAAAAGCTACTTGCGGCCCTGCGTTCCGGCATCAAGACGGTCCTGATCCCTGAGGAAAACGTCAAGGATCTGGCCGACATTCCGGACAATGTGAAGTCCGCCTTGGAGATCATTCCGGTTGCGACGGTGGACCAGGTTCTGGCTCACGCGCTGGTTCGGCCGCTAACTCCGATCGAATGGATAGAGCCAGATGATTCGGTTGTGGCGGCTGTAAAGGCCGATGAAGGCGACCTAGACGCCATAATTACCCACTAAACAGCAAATTAACGCTGATTACCTAGGCGGCGCAGAGGAATCTGCGCCGCCTTTGTTTGACGAGGGGGCTTGCCGATGCTCATAGTCGCTATAGCGCACCGACCATGCAGGATCGTTGCCACATATAGGGTTGGGAGACATTCATGACGAAAGCCGAACTGGTTGCTGCGATGGCAGACAAGGCTGGATTGACTAAGGTTCAGGCCAAGGATGCGTTGGACGCATTTTTGGACTCCGTGACTGAGTCCCTGAAGAAGGGTGAAGATGTTCGTCTCGTCGGCTTCGGCAGCTTCCTGCCCGTCGACCGTGCCGCTGGTACGGCCCGCAATCCTCGCACCGGTGAGACCGTTGCTCGGGCTGCTGCAAAGACCGCGCGCTTCAAGGTGGGTGAAGGACTGAAGTCCGCTCTGAACTAAGAGCCGCCTCCAAGAATGAGATCAAAAGGGTGGGCGCACTAGCGCTCACCCTTTTTCATGACTAGAAGACCGCATCGAAGCGGGCTAAAGGTCCCTTCGTCGGGCGGCTAGCTCAGCTGGTCAGAGCACCTCGTTTACACCGAGGGGGTCGGGGGTTCGAACCCCTCGCCGCCCACCAGCCTTCGCTCTTTGAGCTTCGGCTTGGCAAGCCATTGGCAATCTACCAATCAGACTAGTGTTATGTAAGGTGTGGGGCTTTAGCGCCTGCGCCACTTCCCGGCTTGGGGAAAGTGGCGCGAGTGACGGGACTCGAACCCGCGACCTTCGGCGTGACAGGCCGACGCTCTAACCAACTGAGCTACACCCGCATCGGCCGCGCCCGAAAGCAACGGCGGCGTGAGGCGCGGTTGATAGGGCGGGGGCAGGGACCTGTCAACAGACAAGTTGGGTTCATCTAACGGTTCTGTGGATGGAATTGAAGCGTGCCGCCCCATGCCTGATTTGACCTAGGGTCAAGAGGTCGTTCGTTAAGTGCGTAGAGATTAAATTGCCTGCAAAGAGAGGAAAACTATCTAAATCGGCAAGGCTCAGTTTGAAGCTACGACAGGCTTGGGCTACAAGGCCTGCGAGTCGATCTTCGAGCGTTGCTGTCTTTGGTGGCGATGGGCTTTGAAGAGCAGGGGCAAGAGGGCCAGATGAACGGATTTTTGCTGCAATATCTGCCGATCGTCATCTTTCTCGGCATCGCGACGGTGCTGGGCGTGGGGTTCATCCTTGCGGCGGCTATCCTAGCCCCCAAGGCTCCGGATCCAGAAAAGTTGTCGGCCTATGAGTGCGGGTTCAATGCCTTTGACGATGCGCGCATGAAGTTCGATGTACGATTCTATCTGGTCTCCATCCTGTTCATCATTTTCGATCTCGAAGTGGCCTTCCTGTTTCCTTGGGCGG
>CAISGS010000328.1 GCA_903884915.1 uncultured Caulobacteraceae bacterium
AGTTAGAGGCCGTGGCCCGCACGGACGCCACGGTTCGCGCCTGTCTAGCGACTGCGCAAGAGGCCTTTGACCGCGCTCAGATTGGTGGCCAGTCGACGGCGATGGTCAGTGCAGGCGCGGGCCCCAGGTTCCAAACAACGCGCGATCTGGCCCGGTTTATGCTGGAGGGCTTGGCGCGCGGCGGCGTGACCTATGATCAGGAGGCGCGCACTGAGCGGTTGTTGACGGTCATCAAACGCGCCACCCACATGCTGAACCGTAAGGGTTCGGTGCAGGATCTTTGGCCAGATTGACGCCTAAGTGCGAACAGGGCTCGAAAGCCTTGGCGCGATCTCATAACCTCTGGAAAATCATCCAAGGAGGTTCTCGCCATGTCTGTTGATCCATCCGGTGCCATCGACCCGACCCGCGAGCAGTTCAACCAGTTTAAGGCCCTGGCAAGGGACCAGCCGGTTCATATGCTCAATCTGGTTCGCCTGCGCGATCTGGCGATCTATCCCGAGGGCCATCCGTTACATGGCAAGGCTTGCTCTGGCCTAGAGGCCTACCGCGCCTATGGCCGCGAGAGTGCGGAGGTCTTTAAGCGCGTTGGCGGCAATCAGATCTGGGCCGGTAAGCCGCAGGTCGTGCTGACGGGTCCTGTGGAGGAGTACTGGGACCTGGCCTTCATCGCCTACTATCCAACGGCGGGGGCCTTCCTAGAGATGGTCACCGATCCTCACTACCGCGTCGTTGTCGCTCACCGCACCGCCGGGGTGCTCGATTCGCGCCTGATCCGCATGGAGCCGCTCGAGCCGGGTGAAGGCTTTGGCGAATAGGTAATGATTGCGAGCATGTAAGCGGCATCTATTCGCCAGACCCACCCCCGCACTCTCCACCGCGTTCCCCGCGAAGGCGGGGATCCAGCCGGGCCGCTTCGACGGTATGCAGGGTTCTGGGTCCCCGCCTGCGCGGGGAACACGGATGTGGGTGTCTTCGCGCGTCTTCCTCGTGCTCAGGCAAGGCCCTAGACTGGCCTCATGAGTCGCGCGCCCTTCAGCTTTTATGAGTTCTTTGCCGGGGGAGGGATGGCGCGTGCGGGGCTGGGTCCCGACTGGACCTGCCGCCTTGCCAATGACCTCGACCCAGCAAAAGCCGCTGCCTACCGCGCCAACTGGGGTGAGGGTGACCTGATTGAGGCCAATGTCTGGGATCTTACCCCCGACAATCTTCCCGGCACAGCCGATCTGGTCTGGGCCTCGTCGCCCTGTCAGGACCTAAGCCTTGCTGGCCCTCGGGCAGGCCTTTCGGGGCAAAGGTCCTCAGCCTTTTGGGGCTTTTGGCGGCTGATTGAGGCCTTGGATGATCGGGGCCGAGCGCCGGGCGTCATCGTCATCGAAAATGTCGTGGGTCTTCTGACCTCGCGCGGCGGGCAGGACTTTACGGCGATCTGTGAGGCCTTGGCGGCGCGCAACTATAGGTTCGGGGCGCTCGAGATCAATGCCGCCCACTTTGTTCCCCAGTCCCGGCCTCGCCTGTTCCTGATCGCCACGCGGTCTGAGGCATCGGCCTCTGCAGAGCCCGGGCCTTGGCATGGCCCCAGCGCCCGCTTGGCAGCAGAGCGATTGCCTGAGAACCTCAAACCCTCTTGGCGGTGGTGGAATCTGCCTAAGGCTGACGCAAGAAATGCAGCCTTGAGCGACCTGCTCGAGCCTGATGATCAGGTGATTTGGCATTCGCCGGAACAGACCCAAGCCATAGTGGCCCTCATGGCCCCGCTCCATCGCCGCCGTCTGGATCAGGCGATGGCGCAGGCGCGGGCCGATGGTCACCGCCGGGTGGGGGCGCTCTTTCGGCGAACCCGGCAAGAGCAGGGCCGGTCGCAGCAGCGTGCCGAGGTGCGGTTTGATGGGCTTGCGGGCTGCCTTCGCACGGCGCGCGGCGGGTCCTCGCGTCAGACCGTGGTCGTGATAGACCCGGCCTTTGAAGAGGCTGCCCTGCGCACAAGGCTGATGACGCCGCGCGAGGGGGCAAGGCTGATGGGGCTGGGCGATAACTATGTCCTTCCCAAGGGTGCGGCTGCGGCCCTAACCCTTGTCGGAGATGGCGTTGCAGTCCCGGTCGTGGCCTTTCTCGAACGCCACCTGCTGCGTCAGATGGTGAAAGCCTGCCAATCTGCGAGACAAGCGGCGCAAGCCTGATAAGGTGCTCTCCATTGGGCCAAGATTCATTTGCGAGAACACCACCATGTCTTCGTCTTCTCACGACAACGCCTTCGACGCCGCACAGTACCGCCGAGCCGGTCGTGGACGGGTTTACGACTCCATTATCGACACCATCGGCGATACCCCCTTGGTGCGCCTACCGCGTCTGACGGCAGAGCTCAAGCCCAAGGGTGAGGTGCTAGCCAAGCTGGAATTCTTCAACCCCATCGCCAGCGTTAAGGACCGTCTTGGCGCCTCGATGATCGCGTCTTTGGAGCATCAGGGTCTGATCAAGCCCGGCACCACCATTGTTGAGCCGACCTCGGGCAATACGGGCATTGCGCTGGCCTTTGTCTGCGCCGCCAAGGGCTATCCG